>NZ_JAYGID010000029.1:0-1328 GCF_034931685.1 Synechococcus sp. CCY9202 | reverse complement strand
GGAAACGGGCCTGCCCACCCCTTGCAACGTCAGCTGTGGAGCCGATCGACTGAGGTGCGCGGCCCACCCCGGCTACGCCGGGGTGGGAATGCCGGGGGATTTACACCACTGCAGGGGACGCAGGCCCGTACAGGACAGGCTGGCGGAAGGTCGCCAAGAAGGCCGGCAGGAAGGTCGGCAAGAAGGCCGACAGGAAGGCGAAGCCAACGTGACCCTCCGCCTGCTCACCCGCCGCTGCGGCCTCCTCAACGAAGCCACCACCGCCCGCATTCAGGCCCTTCCCCTGGAGCAACTTGAGGCCCTGGCGGAAGCCCTGCTCGACTTCCAGGGCCCCGCCGACCTGGCGACATGGCTGGCCGCCCACGCCTGACCGCCCGTGGGATCCATCCCCCCACCAGCGTTCAGCGATCGGCCGAGTCGTGACCCGCGTGGAGGGCCGGGGTGCATGGATGTCCTTGACATCTCGACGAAGTCAGGTGTGCCGCAATGGTTCAGGTCACCGCCCGCTTACCCGATGAACTGGGGGGCTGAACTTGATGCGGCTGCTCAGCAGCACAAACGTTAGGGAGCCGACAGCATCGGCCAGGCCATTGCGACCGACCTCGACGACATAGAGGACCTGCGTTGTGCGGGGAGTTTGAAGGGGTTACGCCGGTTACGGGTGGGCAATGATCGCATTGTCTATGCATGGCAGCGGAGTGAGCTGCTGATCCTTGACCTGCGGATTGGCCACCGCAGAGAGGTGGTTCGCTGATGTCCCCTTTTCAATCCCGCGGCGGCAATCCCGCTCGCCTCTGAACCGCAGCGGCAATCTGCATCTCCACCTCCTCCCGCAGCTGGCGGATGAGGCTCGGGCAGCTGGGCGCCGGCCAGCTGAGCCAGACGATCCAGCGCATGGCTGAGGGGAGGCTGCTGATCCGCCAGCACGATCAGGGTCTTGAGCAGGTTCTCCACCTCCTGCTGGGCGGAGCGCCACCTTGAGGATGAGGGCCGCGTCTTCCTCAGGCGGCATAGAGCACCTTCCCCTCGCGGGCGATACGGCCCAGCACATGCCAGCGGGAGCCACTGAGCAGCGCATCCGGGCTGTTGCTGCCCCGGCAGAGCAGGAGCAGATCGAGATCCGAGCCGGGCCTGGCTTCGCCACGGGCGCGGGAGCCAAACAGGACAAGGGCTTTGGTGGCGGGATCGTCTGCGAGCGCCTGCTTGCGTCCCCTGTGTTGGTGTAAATCCCTGGGGACCTCAACCCCGGCGTAGCCGGGGTTGAGCGCGCACCTCAGACGTTCCGCTCAGCGGCCAGCGTTGCAAGGGGTGGGCAGGCCCGTGACCCT
>NZ_JAYGID010000028.1:0-10442 GCF_034931685.1 Synechococcus sp. CCY9202 | reverse complement strand
GAGGCCAACGATGCCGAAATCGGGCAGTTTGCGGCTCTGATAGCCGCCGATCCGACTTTTTGAGCCGGAAATCCACTGATGCCTGTGGAAAACTGGCTCGTGGGCTCGTTTTTCAGCAAACTCTTAGGGATGGCTTTGTCTGCCTGGGGCCTCCCCGCACACCACGGCTAAGGTGATCGGAGAGATCGAACGGGTAGGCGTGATCAACGCGATCATCGACCGGCGATCAGCGCGTTCCGGGGATCGGCGTCCCCCCGCTTGAGCGTTTTGGAGGATCCCCAGATACTGATCTCGACGCTGCGTTCCACCCTGGGGCGGATGGAAGCGGCCCTCGGTGTGGTGCAAGAGGGTCTGGTCTTCACTGACTCACAGGGCGTTGTCGAATGGACCAATGCTCCGTTCGAGCGCTTCGTCGACCGGCTCCGGCTTCAGTGCCTGGGCGTCCCGCTGATCCAGCTGTTGCCGCCCCGCTATCGACTCGGTGAGGCTGAGCCGCTGCCGTTGTTGCCGTTCTGGACGTTGGACAGCAACGGAACAGTGACCTGGGAGATGACCACAGCACCGCCACGCCGCGTCATCGAGGTGTCCTGGGCCACGGTGATCCTGCCGGGCCAGAGTTCCTTGATCTTCACCTTCCGGGATCAGAGCACCATCGTTCAAGCCCGGGAGCGCTTGATCGCAGCCAGGGATGATCTGGAGATGCAGGTGGAGCTGCGCACCCGTGAGCTCAAGGCGTCGAGGGATGAAGCGATGGCGGCCAATGAGGCGAAAACCCGATTTCTGGCCAGCATGAGCCATGAGATTCGGACGCCGATGAATGTGGTGATCGGCATGACGGAGCTGCTGATGCACACCGATCAGGATGAGCAGCAGCGCGAGCTGACCCAGTCGATCCAGCGGAGCGGTGAGCATCTGCTTGGCCTGATCAACAACATTCTCGACCTTTCCTGCATTGAAGCCGGGCGCTTGAAGCTGGCTTTAAGGCGATTCGATCTCCACCTGTTGATCAAGGATTGTGAGACTTTATTTCGTCAGGTGGCTGATGACAAGGCGTTAACGCTCGAGGTTTCGCTGGCTCCAGAGGCGCCGAGATGGCTGCTTGGGGATGAGGTCAAGTTGCGTCAGATCCTCTTCAATCTTCTCGGCAATGCTTGTAAATATACGGATGCCGGTGGTGTCAGTCTCGTTGTCAAGTCTTCGCCGCGCGGTGAGGATGGTGTTGAC
Organism: Synechococcus sp. CCY9202; assembly: GCF_034931685.1. NCBI lineage: Bacteria > Bacillati > Cyanobacteriota > Cyanophyceae > Synechococcales > Synechococcaceae > Synechococcus > Synechococcus sp. CCY9202. Next base: position 9,218 of record NZ_JAYGID010000028.1, on the reverse strand, counting down.
CTTGGCTTCAAGGTCACGGATACGGGCCTTGGCATCTCCGACGACTTTCAGGCCATCCTGTTTGAAGAGTTCACCCGTCAGTCCTTGAGCGATCAGGATGGCCGCAGCTCCGGCCTTGGTCTGGCCATCACCCGCCGCCTTTGCAAGCTCATGGGTGGCGATCTTGCCGTGGTCTCCAGGCTCGGTGAAGGGAGTTGCTTCACGGCCACGATTCCCTTCGGCCTCGCCTTGGCCCCAGCGCGGTCAGTGTTGCCCACAGTGGGGGAATCGGAACCGGGTGATCCGGTGGACCTGGAAGCCGACGGGCCGGCGACATCGAAATCGCAAGCTGAGCTGCCGTCAGAAACGCAAGCCGAGCTGCCCTCGGAAACGCAATCCGAGGTGCTGTCGGAAACACAAGTGGAAGGCCTTCAGGATGTCGGAATCCTGGTGGCGGAAGATGGTCGCGTCAATCAGCGGATGATTGAGTTGATGTTGGCCAAGTTGGGCCTCAAGGCTGACTTTGTTGCCGATGGTCAGGCCGCCGTGGAGCGAATCGAGGCCGGTGGGATTGATCTGGTGTTCATGGATATCCAGATGCCCCGATTGGATGGGGTTTCAGCCACGCGTGAGTTGCGCCGGCGTGGATTCCAGGAGATCGACGTGATCGCCCTGACGGCCTATGCGTTCGAGACGCAGCGCCAGGAATGCCAGGCTGCCGGCATGAATGACTTCCTCACCAAGCCGGTGCGCCTGGAGGATCTCGCTGCAGCGCTGCAGCGTTTCCGGCTCAGGCGGGGGCTGGGCGGCCTCAGCCGGAACCCAGCCTGACCTGGGCTGCGGCTTCGATCATTGCGCTGCGTTCCAGGTCACAGGTGAGCAGCACCACCTGCAGACCCTGGGCGCTGGCCTCGGTCAGCATCCGTACCACACCGGCCTGCCGCTCCCGGTCGGAATGGGCGAAGGCATCGTCGAACAGCAGCGGCAGGCTGCCGTCGTAGGCCCCGGCCAGCACTTCGGCCATCGCCACCCGCAGGGCGGCGGCGAACTGCTCCCGAGCGCCGGTGCTGAGCACCTCGAATGGAAAGGCGGCTTCACCGCCGCGGCGCCATTGCAGTTGCTGGAAGCCATGGCGGGCGTCGTAGGAGAGCGCCGTGCGGGGCGCATCCGGGAACACATGGGCCAGGTAGGTGGCGATGCGCTTCGTCAACGGAGCGGCGTACTGGCTTGCCATGGCGTTCTGTTCCTCCTCCAGCAGCTGGCGCAGCAGGTTGAGCGTGCCGGCCTCCTGTTCGAGGCGCTCCCGCTCCACCCGCCGCGATTCCAGTTCGGCCTGTTTCTGCTCCAGTTCAGCCTGCAGATCGATGCGTCCATCGCCATGCAGTCGGCTCTCGGCACGGATGCGGGCTTCATGGGCCTCACGCTCCTGCTGCTGCAGCGTGGCGATGGCCCGATCGAGGCTCCGGGCCTGCAGATCCAGGTGGTCCGGCTCGAGGGCGGCCCGCTCGGCTACCAGCGCGGCGAGCCTGGCTTCGCTCTGCTGCAGGCGCGTGACCAGCTCGGTGATCACCGTCTCCAGGTTGGCGGCGGAACGGCAACGCTGCAGCACGGCATTGATGCGGGTCCGGGCCTCCAGCAGCTGCGACTCCCCATCGCGGAGTGCCTGGCTGGTGGTCTCGATCGAGGCCTTGAGGGCCTCAAGCGCCGCTTCGCTGGCTTCCAGGCTGCGCTGCTGCTGTTGCTCCGCGGCGAGAGCCTGGGTTCGGACGGCACGGGCGTTCTGCAGGTCCAGCTCCAGGGAAGCGAGCCGGGCTGTCGAGTCCTGATCGGACGCCGTGTCGTCGATCGGATCGGCGGGCTGTGCTGCGAGCTGTGCCTCCAGGGCCGTGAGGCGTTGGCGAATGCTCGCCGGATCCTCGGCACCACGCTGAGCGGCCAGCCGTTCCCGTTCCGCCAGCAGGTCACTGCGCCGACGCTCGGCGGTGGCAGCTTCCTCAACACTGCTCACCTGCCAGAGCCTCAGGGCCTTACCGAGGGCCGCATCCGCGTCCTGCAGCTTCTGCTGCGCCGCAGCGGCGGTGGTGCCACCACCGGGCACCAGCCGCAACTCCACGTCGTTGCCCACCCTCAGCACGGTCGGTTCGGCCAGCAACCGGGTGGTGCCGGCAGTCAGGTCCTCGCCATCCACCCGGATGGACTGGCCGGCTCGGATCACCTCGAGGCCCGTTGCCATGGCCTCCGCCCTGGCGCGGCTGGTCTGGACAGTTTCCCCTAATCGGCGCAGGGCCTCCACCGCCTTGGCATCGATCGCGGGCAGGCGCTGCAGATCCTTCTCCAGGCCTGTCAGGTCTGCCTGCAGTTGCTCGACCCTGGAGAGCTGCTGCGCCAGTTCCTGTTTCTGAAGCTGCAGGCGGACACGGCTGAGCCGTTGCTCGATCTGTTCAGCGGCGGTCGTGCCGGTTGCGCTGGCCTGCCGCAGGGTATCGAGCTGGGTACGTGCCGCCTGCCGCTGTTGCTCAGCCGCCGGGAGTTTGCTGCACAGGGCTCCGTGCTCTGCGGCTTTTGGCGCCAGCGCGGCTTCCAGCGCGGCCACCCGTTGGCCCTGCTGCTGGAGTTCCTGCTGGTCGCGCCGCTGCTCGTCCAGCTGCTTGCGCAGCCCTTCCAGCAGAGGGCCCTCCTGGTCGATCAGGGTCTGGAGCTCACGGCTGCGCCCCAGGCGTTCCTCGAGGGCCTGGCGTTCCTTGCGGCGCTGCGGCAGTTCGATGGCCAGGCGGTCCTGAAGCTCAGTCGCCGCTGCATAGGCCTGCTGGGCCTGCGCCTGCTGCTGCAACGTGTCGCCGATGGCGGCCAGCTCAACCTCGGCCTGCTGCATCGCCTCGCGGGCCCGCTGCAACTCCGATCCCCGGCGCAGCTGGGGAGCACGCGTCGCGCTGCCTGGGGTGAAGACCGTGGCCCAGCGGGTCTGAATGTCGTCGAGCACCGCCAGATCCAGGGGCGATTGCACCCCCAGGTCGGCACCGGCCTGCAGACGCTCCACCAGCCGGTCGTGGTCATAGGCGCTGGAGCTGAGCGCCAGGGGGTTGTCGCTGGCGGACCCCTGCCAGACCCAGAGATGGCCCCACCGCTCTTTGAGCTGGTCTGCGGCAGCACGGTTGCGGGCCACGGCGGCGGTGCCGATCAGTTCAGCCAGCCGTTCCTCGGCGGCATCGCCCTGGAGGCTGCGGCCGCCGGAGTCCTGCAAGGCGATGCTGCCGCGGCTGCCCGCGAAGCGTTTGCGCAGCGTCCAGGTGTCGCCGCCGGCGGCGAAGGCCAGCACCACCTCGGGATCGGCCATGAAGGGATCGGTCTTCATGCCCTCGAGCACGGCGCCACCGGTCTTGACCGGCAGGAACAGGGCCCGGTGCAGGGCTTCGGCGAGGGTGCTCTTGCCCGACTGGTTCGGTCCAGCGATCACCGTGAAGCGGGGATCAAAGTTCACCGTCAGGTCACGGTGCAGGCGGTAGTCGCGGATGCGGGCCGAAAGCAGGCGCATGGGCTGGTGTGTCCTCGTGGATCGTCGGTCTTCAGTGGCTTTCGCAGGCGCGGTGCAGTTCGCGCAGGCCCATGCGGGCCAGTTCCGCGGAGTCTTCCGGGCTGCTCTCGATCAGCTTCTGCAGCCGCTGGGCCACGCGGGCCACCAACGGATCACCGGAGCGCCGGGTGAGCTGACGCAGTTCCGTCGGATCCGGCGCGACGTGGGTGCGGTCGCGCCGCTTGAGGCGCAGCAGGCGGGCCTCGAGGCGCTGCAGCAGATCCTGCAGGCGGCCGGCGGCGGCCAGGCTGAGGCTGCCCTCAAGCTCCAGCAGCAGCAGGTCTTCATTGCTGCGGGGGCCGATGGCATCCCGCAGCAGCTGCTCCAGCCGCTCCAGGTCGGCGTCGCTGTTGAACCGGTGGGCGACCTGATGCCAGCGGATGCCGCCGGTGGGCACCGGAACGGCTTCAGGCTTCGCGCCTCGCGACACACTCACCACCAGCACCTGGCCGGAGCTGTACGCGGCGCTGCGCGGGAAGCGGTCCATCTCATGACAGCCGGCGTACCAGGCCCGCGGGCTCACCTGCTTGAGGCCATGCCAGTCGCCGAGGGCGACGTAGTCGATCTCCCCGGCCGGCAGGCGGGCCAGATCGATGCGGTTGGTGGGCACCGGCGGATTCTCGTCGTCGGTGTCGCTGCTGTCTTCCGCGCCAAATCCCTGGATCGATCCATGGGCCAGCACGATGCGGGGCTGGTCTGCCCAGGCGGTGAAGTCCAGGTGGCGCAACCAGGCGGTGGGATCGACGGGTTCGGCCTTGCGCAGCAATGGGCAGGGCAGCACCACCCCGGCGCCGAGGCCGAGGCTGGCCAGCTCCAACGGCTGGCGCTCCAGCAGCACCTGCAGGTTGGGTGCCAGTTGTTGACGCTCCTCCTTGAAATAGGGCTCCTGCCAGAGGCTGCCGGCGCCGCCGTGGTCGTGATTGCCTGGAATCACCAGCACAGGCAGCTCCAGGGCCCCGATGGCGCTGCAGGCGGCCGACACGTCGGAGCGGGTGGGCTGGTGGGAATCGAACAGATCACCCGCCACCGCGATGAAGGCGGCCCCGTGCTGCTGCGCTACCTGCCCCAGCCTCCCGATGGCGCTCAGACGCTCCTGGCGCAGGCGGGCCCGCTTGTCGGGATCGCTGACCCGGGCATAGGGCTTGCCGAGCTGCCAGTCGGCGGTGTGGAGGAACTGGATCACGGGTATTGGGCCGCAACGGGCAGGTGAGGCCAGGGTGGAGGAGCTGGTCCAACGCTATGGCGATCCTGGCCAGGGCCGCTCCAAGCTCGGCATGGCCGGCTCGCATGGGCGTCGTCGTTGCCTCCTGGTCAATTGGCAGGCAGTTGTGGGCTGAGGATCGAATAAGCCATCAACTTCAGGCGGTCGTTAACCAAGAACCAAGCCAGGGCATAGCCCCAGACCACCAGGGCCCAATCCCACCCCAGCGGGGTCATCAGCCATCCATACACCGCGATCAGCGTTGCCACCAGTTGCGTGCCGCAAACGGCCAACAGCAGAACCCGTGCCGGTCGTATGGACCAGAAAGGCCCGCGCGTGCGTGTGAGGAAGATGGTCAGATGTCCAGCCACGGAGAGCTTCAGATACATCAGGGTCTGACTATGGGCACGGTCAAGATGAAAGACGCGCTTCGCGAGATAGAACAAGCCAAACGCTGAAACGACCCCAATGGCGCCCAAGGCTGCCGCGATCCCCATGACCGTGCGCATATGCCATCGTTCTGGATCGCTGCTGACATGAACGTTGTCGTAGGCAATCGACAAGATGGCGCCGTCATTCAGTAGGGCCAGCATCACGATCATGACTGCGGTCACGGGATAGAAGTTAAATGCCAGGATCGAGGCCGTCATGAAGAGCAGGACGCGCAGAGTTTCCGCGATGCGGTAGATTGCGTAGCTGTTCATCCTCTGGAAGATTTTGCGACTTGTCTTGATGGCCTCGATAATCACAGACAGTCCCGGCTTCATCAGCACAATCGAGGCCGCGCCACGCGCCGCGTCTGTTGCATCCGAAACGGCGATGCCGCAGTCGGCTTTTTTCAGCGCGGGAGCATCGTTGACGCCGTCGCCCGTCATGCCGACGATGTGGCCGTGCTGCTGGAGGACATCCACAATCTGAAACTTATGCTCAGGGAACACCTGGGCGAATCCATCTGCCCTCTCGATCGACTCCTCCAATCGCTCCGCCTGATCAGGCGTGGTGGCTCCGAAACCACTGGCATCGAGAATCATGGAGCCCATTCCCAGTTTCTCGGCGGTTTCCTGGGCGATCGGCAATTGATCACCGGTCACCATCTTGACCGTCACGCCCATCTGGTGTGCCGTGGCGATGGTCGCTTTGGCTTCGTCGAGCGGAGGATCAAACAGGGGTAAGACTCCAAGACACTGCCACTGCTGATGAGCATCCGTGCCGGCCACGCCCAGCGAGCGGAACCCTCGTGCGGCAAACCCCCTGATCGCGCGATCGACGGCAGCCGTCACCTCGGCACGGTTGGCCGATAACGCCAGGATCACTTGCGGTGCACCCTTGGTGACCTTGAATTCGAGCCCATCTAATCCCCTGACTGTGGCTTCGGTTCGCTTCTGCACCGGGTCGAAGGGCTGGAAATGAATCAACTCGTAGTTATCCAGTCTCTGGGAATCGCTCAGTCCGTCCAGCACAGCTCGATCGATCGGATCCTTGTTGTCGGATCGTGAGGCCAGGGCTGCGGTAAAAATCACCAGATCCGGATCCCTGTCCTCGCTGGATGAATCCAAGCTGGACGACCTGACGCTGAAAGGATCGCCAAGTGTCAGCTTGTTCTGGGTCAGTGTGCCCGTTTTATCCGAGCAAAGCACATCCACGCCAGCCAATTCTTCAATGGCCGCCAACCGTGTCACGATCGCCCCTTGTTTTGTCAGCAGACGCGCTCCCACAGCCATGGTCACAGAGAGTACGGTGGGCATGGCCACGGGAATGGCAGCAACGGTCAAGACCAGGGCGAACTGAAGGGTGGTGAGCAGTGGGTCGCCGCGCAGCACCGCGACTGTGATGATCACCGAGACCAGCGCCACAGCCAGCAGGATCAGCACATTGCCGATCTTCAGAACGGCTTGCTGAAAATGACTGACGCTGTCAGCTGCCTGCACCAGTTCAGCGGTCTTGCCGAAGAATGTGTTCGCTCCTGTGGCGTAGACTATGGCATCGATCTCACCCCGGCGGATGATCGATCCCGAGAACACGGCGTCACCGCATTGGCGCGTGACCGCCAACGATTCACCCGTCAGTGCCGACTGATCCACCTGCGGCGGATCACCATCCAGCAAGCGCGCATCCGCTGGCACGATGTCGCCGAGGCGTAGATGGATGACGTCGCCCGGTACCAGTTCCCGCGACTCCACAGTGGTCCACTGGCCATCCCGTTTCACCTGCGCCTTCATGGCCAACTTGGCTTTGAGTGCCGCGATGGCATGACCAGCCTGGTGTTCTTCCCAGAAACCGATCACCGCATTGGCGAGAAGCAGCAGCAGGATGATGGCGAAGTCTGGCCAATGCTGGGCCACTGCGGAGAGGAGCACCGCTGCTTCAATCATCCATGGAATCGGACCCCAGAAATAGGTCAGAAGCTTCAGGATCTGATTCGTCTTCTTTTCGGCAAGTTCGTTACTGCCATACTGCGCTAAGCGACGCAGCGCTTCGGTCTGACTCAGCCCAATCGCTGAAGACTTCAGCTTCTCCTGCAGCTGCTGTCCATTCAGGTCGTCCAACTCCCCAGTGTGCCCATGGCGCTGCGGTGCTGGACTCATTCTCGTTGGATTTCTTGGTTGGATTTCTTGGTTGGGTTTCTTGGTTGGATTCCTTCGTTGGGGTGGATCCATCCTCGGTGGGATTGTTTTGTGGTTCTCCTTGCCTCGGGTCTAAGGCCGGTTGTCTGCGTGATTGTTGGGCATCATCGTGAGCGCAGGCCGCCGCCGCTCATGCTGCTGCTGTTCATATTGCCGCAGACTGGATGATGGCTGTCGTGGCGGATTCAACGTCGTGGGCCAGCTCAATCAAACCTGATTCGGTGGACAAGTTGCTGAGCATGTCTACGGGCCGGATCATGCCGATCCTGGTCTGGCCTGCTTCGGTGAAGACGGAGATCCGGCAGGGCAGGGCCATGGTCAGCTTCATGTCCTTGCTCAGTACGTAGGCTGCCAGCTGGGGATTGCACACTTCAAATTCCTGGCACTGCTCGGAGAAGTTGATACCTTTGCTGCGCAGGCTGTCACCGAGATCAAGTACTGCCAACACGCCGAATCCGTTCGCTGTCACAGCGGCCTGAAGATCGGCACTTGCCTGATCGAATGCTTTAGCCGTATCAACAATAATATATGGATTCATGGGGTTTGGGTGCCTCATAAGGATTCAGATACGACGCCCGCTGATCAGGCGGAATATAATCGCTATCACTGCGATCACGAGTAAGATGTGGATCAATCCTCCCAAGGTGAAGCTGGTCAGCAAGCCGAGCAGCCAGAGAACGACCAAGAGTACGGCGATTGACTCCAGCATCATTTCTCTCCGTGAACGGGAATGAATCGTGATTGGATGAGATCACGCTCAGCCTAGCGATTGCCAGCCTGAGCATAGAGTTGTCAGCAGACGTCGCCATCCTGCAATGGCGACGTCTGTGTGGTTCAGCTCAGATCGTCTGCCATTTGTCCGGCTGCATCGCGAACGTTCCTGGCAACTGACTTAGCGCCTTGTTTCATGTCCTCTGCTGTGTTCATGGCAGAGGCCTGAACCTGCTTGGCCTTTCCTTTGATTTGGTGTCCAGTATCGCCAGTCAATTCACCATAGGTAGATTCCAGCTTTCCTTCTGCATCTTTAGCGGTAGCATCCATTCTGTTTGACATGGTTCCAATGACGATGGGGTGGGAAACGTGATCGCTGGCCATGGCCATGGCAGGCAATGGAATCAGCAAGGTGGAAATCATGAGTGCTAACGCTACTAGCGAAGCAATAAGATTTCTTGGATGAATCGCCATAGAGCCTGTCTCTATCTGAGTCACAATCAAAGGCTACCCATGCCCGCAGGCGGCGAATGTTGGTCGGTCGCCCATGGCGCGTTTCTCCGGCGACGAAGGTGCAGATGCAAGCTGCAGCAAGGCCTTTCAATAGCGTAACGAGTGATGAAGCTAAATTGTTGACCTGCATCAGGCCGCAGATTCAAGCCGATGGATCTGACGGTGAAGCTGGCTTCCCCTTTCGTCTTCCAGAGCTCTGGGTCCCGCTCATTCTGAAACGGTGGCCTCAGTTGGAGTCAACGATGGAAACGCAGCTCGCCCTTCCAGACCCCCCGGGTTCAGGAAACGTACCAGTACCCCTGAGCACGCCCTCGCGTCCGAAACACCCACGGCCAAGTCCAAAGGCCTCTGTCAGACTGGTCATGGGGACGTCAGGCCATGACCGATGACATCTTTGGAGGCTTGTTCCCGAAAGGAAACGTGGTCTGGATTCCCACAGCGCTCCCTGCCCTGGCGACGACACTTCTGGAGAAATCCAGGTGCTGATCCCGATTAGGAAACTGTTCATTTTTTAGCGCGGAATCTGCCTGGCCTCCCTCCTCAGACCCATTGCAGCGGATGTATGCCAGGAAGTTCTTCCCCCTCGCGCCGCCGACGTGCGCGCCTCAGAGTGGTCAAT
>NZ_JAYGID010000027.1:0-74692 GCF_034931685.1 Synechococcus sp. CCY9202 | reverse complement strand
GAGGCCGACGCTCCGTTGCGGCGGCACCAGGGCCGGCAGGTGGCGCCGGGCCATGGCAGCCAGGCCGGCTGCGGCAGCTGGCAGCAGGGCGCGCCGTCGGGTCCGCCAGTGGGTGCGCAGCTGCACCTTGGTGCTGGGGCAGGCATCTAGCGGGTCCGCCATCTCAGCGTTGGAACCAGCCCGTCAGGGCAACAGCCAGGGCATCGGCGGCGTCGTCCGGCCGCGGCGGGATCTCCAGCTGCAATTCCCGCATCACCGCCTCCAGCACCTCCTGCTTCTCGGCATGGCCCGAGCCAGCCAGGGCGAGCTTGATCTGCATGGGAGGGAATTCCACGATCGGCACCTTGAAGCGGGCCAGGGTCATCATCAGCACACCGCGCGCCTGCACCACCGAGATCGTGGTGCTGGAGCGGTAGAAGAAGAACTTCTCCACCGCCGCCAGCTGGGGCCGCCAGGTGCGGATCAGCAGCCTGAGATCCCGGGCGATCTCCACCATCCGATCCCCCTCGCTGCGGCCCGGATCGGTGCGGATGATGCCGCAGTCGAGCATGCGCTGCAGACCGCCACTGGTGTCGATCACGCCGTAGCCCACACGGGCCAGGCCGGGGTCGATACCAAGGATGCGCATGCCGGCAGGCCGTCAGCCGGCCAGCGCCAGCTCGAAGTCGCGCCGATCGGTGCTCACAGGCCGTTCAAACACCTTGCAGAACACCTTCACCACCCGATCACCGGAATCGATCTGCTCCAGCGGGTCCTTGCGCAGGCGGTGGCGCAGGCAGCAGGCCACCACCCTGGCCACATCGTCTTCGCTCACCTCGGTGCGCCCCTCGAAGGCGGCCAGGGCCCGGGCCGCCCGGTTGGTGACGATGTCGCCGCGCAGACCGTCGACGTCGAGCTCGCCGCACACTCCCGAAATCCGGATGCGCAGGTCATCGTCGATCACCACCGATCCGAGGCGCTGCTGGGCCTCCACCACCCTCGCCTGCAGGGCCTCCTGGGTGGTCTGCACAGCGGTGTTGAAGCCATCGGGGTCGTCATCAAACGCCGTGCGCTGATCCACCACCTGCACCCGCAGCTCGGGATCGCGCACGGTGCGCACCTCCACGCTCATGCCGAAGCGATCCAGCAGCTGGGGCCGCAGTTCGCCCTCCTCGGGGTTCCCCGAACCGATCAGCACGAAACGGGCCGGGTGGCGCACGCTCACCCCCTCCCGCTCCACGGTGTTCCAGCCCGAAGCGGCCGAATCCAGCAACACGTCGACCAGATGGTCGTCGAGCAGGTTCACCTCATCCACGTAGAGCAGACCGCGGTTGGCCTTGGCCAGCAGCCCCGGCTCAAAGGCGCGCACCCCCTCGCTGAGGGCCTTCTCGATGTCGATCGTGCCGCAGAGACGGTCTTCGGTGGCGCCCAGGGGCAGGTCCACCATCGGCACCTGGCGGGCTTCGGTGGGGAGGGTTTCGCCCTGCTCAGCCCGCTGACGCACTTCGGCGCTCTGCAGGTCGGGGTCGAAGGGAGAGCTGTTGTAGGGGTCGCCCGCCACCACGTCGATTTCGGGCAGCAGGTCGGCCAGGGCCCGGATCGTGGTGCTCTTCCCCGTACCCCGGTCGCCCATGATCATCACCCCGCCGATGCGGGGATCGATCACGTTGAGCAGCAGGGCCAACTTCATCTCCTCCTGCCCCACGATGGCGGTGAAGGGGAAGACCCGGCGCTTCCGGACTTGACTCACGAGATTGCCTGCACGGTGGAGGGACGGGGCCCGCAAGGGCCGATTGGAGCGGATTGTTTCACAGGCTCTGGGGGTCAGGCTCGACCGGCAGCAGGCTGAGCACCTGCGGCGGCGTGGCATCGGCGGGGTAGATCAGCCGCACCTGGAGCTGCCGCACCTGGCCAGGCGCCAGGCTGATGCGCCCGAGAGCCGGGCCGGCCTGGCCGGCCCGCTGCACCAGATGAAAGCTTCGCCGACCGGCGGGCTTGCCGGCCGCATCGTCTAGGCCCCGCACCTCCACCGTGCCGCGGAACATCACGGCCCTCGGAAGCACTGAATTGAAGCGGAGGCCACCCTGGGCCTGGTCCGCCTTGATCGGCGATTCCAGGGCCAGTTGCAACTGGACCGGCTTGGCCGTGTCGTTTCGTAACGGCAGGCTGAGGTCGTATTCAACCCCGTAGTTCCCATGGGCCGCCCAGGCGGTGCCGGGGTAGAAGCCCGCCAGTTCCGCCGTCTGCACCTGGCCCGTGCCGAGGCTGCCCCGCTCCAGGGAGGCAATTGGCCAGGAGATCGGCGCCTGACGCACTGAGAGATAAGGACTGCCGGGATCACTGATCTGGCCACGCCAGGTGCTGCCGGTCTGTACGCCGCTGACGCGCGAATAGATGATTCCGCCCTTATGGCCGCGGGGGGTAGGGGTGTGCTCGCGAGGGCTGAGTGGGCCCTCGAGCAGGGCCTGCCAGCTTTCGCTGCCTGGCGGGGTGTCGAGATCGCCGAAGGTGGCCAGGGTGGCCACATCCACCGGTCCATCGCTCTGAAGGCGCAACTGCAGGTTGCGGCCGTTCAGCAGCGGGTCGAGGCCACGCACGGGGATCTCCAGCACCATCAAGGTGGTGAGGCTGCCGGGCGCCAGGGTCCAGCGCTCCGGGAACAGGGGACTGCGGTAACGCTGCAGAAGCTCGGTGGCCACCCGGCTGCCTGGGCCGGAGAAGACCGGCGTTGAGCCCTGTTGCAACAACTCCGGCAGGGGCAGGAAGGGGGCGGAGGGCTGGGCCGGATCAAGCGACTGGGACAGGGCCGTGGAGCCACTGAGCAGCCGCAGGGTCACCGGGTGATTGCCGCGGGGTGCGGCCACCACGGCCAGCCACAGGGTGGAATCGAGGCTCTCCGGCTTGCCGGCATAGACGTGGTGGCTGAACAGGTCGAAGCGGCCGTTCAGGGGCAGGTTGAGGTGGGCCTGCGGTACGCCCCGTCCTGCCGGCGCGAAGGTGGACAGCAGGATCCCCGGTCCACGGATCAGTTCGGGGTTGTTGTCGTTGATCATCGGCACGGCATCGAGCCCGCCGGGGAGGGGCCGCACGCTCTGGCGCCGTAGTTGGGGCGGCGGCGGCTCCGCCGGCTTGGCATCGGCACTGGACTCCGCCTTGGGCTGCGCCGCCAGGGGCAGGGCTGCGCTCCCGCTCAGCACCAGCAGTCCCAGCAGAGGCGCTCTCAGGACGCGAAGGCACTGGACAACAGGCTTGAGGAAGGCCGGCTTTTGGCGGGTCGGCGGATGGCAATCAGGTTGCGGGCGGGCAAGGGAAGGACGCGTCATCGGCGGGCGCAGCATCGGCAGTCGGAGCAAAGACAGGGCACCCAAGGGCGCGTTCTGGGGAGGAGGGGAACCACTCATCGGCGACCGACGAGGGTCTGGGCCACAGCACCGGCCATGGCACGGATCAGATCAGTGGAGCGGGGATCATTGAACGGACCTTTCACCATGAAGGCCGCCACCGCCCGCTGTCCGGTGGGCAACTGGATCAGGGCCGCATCGGCATAGGCGATGCCGATGTCGCCGGTCTTGTTGTAGACGGTGATCCCAAAGCTCAGCAGCTCGCTGTCGGGATCGGCGGCATCCTTGCCCAGCCCCTGGAGCAGTCCGAGAGGGATCAGGGTGTTGGTGCGAGACGTTCCCATCACCTCCCGGAAGAGGTCGCGGGCACGCTGGCTCAGCTTCTGGCCTGTGTCCACCAGGGCGATCGACTTGGCCAGATCCCGGGCACTGGTGGTGTTGGTGCCGTTCAGATCCGGCAGCCAGTTGTTCACCACCGTGGCCGGCAGCCCCAGTTGCTGGAAGCGGGCATTGAGCACCGTTTTGCCACCCACCCGCTTGATCAGCAGATTGGTGGCGCTGTTGTCGCTCACACGGATCATTTCGGTGGCCGCCTCGTAGAAGGGGAAGCGGGTACCCACGGGCCGGCTTGCCATCCAGCCGGCTCCGCCGCCCACCACCTCCTTGGTGAGGGGCAGTGGGTCGTTCCAGCGGAATTTGCCGTGGTCGTAATCCTCGAGTCCCACCAACAGGATCGGGGTCTTGATCGAGCTGGCCGCCGGCAAGGGCAGGTCAGGCTGAAGTTGGGCGAAGCGGCCGTCGTCAAGCACCAACAGAAAACCGCTGACCTTGAGGTCCTTGTGGGCAGCAGCCTGCTGGCTCCATTTCTGGCTGAGGGCGGTGAGCTCCTGGCGCGGTTCGAAGCTGCCGAGCGGCAGGCTCTTGATGCCGTTCTCGGTCACCTTCGCATCGGCCAGAGGCTTCTGGATGGCGCCATCGGCCAGGCGGGGGGCCAGCAGTTTCAAGGTGGTGCCGGTGATCACCCCCAGGCCCACCCCCAGCACCAGCAGCCGCAGAACCAGCTTCAGGGGCTGCCCCCAGCGGTTGGTGCTGGATCGAGGCGGACGGCCGGCACTCACGGAGAACAGCAATGGCTGGGCTGACGCTAAGGGCTTCCCCGCCGACTCGCCCAGCGCAGCTGTCGCACCATGCCGCGCAGCAGGGCCACCTCGCCCTCGTCGATCTGGGCGCGTTGCAGCAGGGCCCGCACTTTGGCCATGCGGGCATGGGCGGTGTGCGGATAGAGAAACCCCACCTCCAGGAGCAGCTCCTCGGCATCCTCCAGGCTGGCCTCCAGGGCCGCCCGGGTGGCGGGATCACCGGGATCCTCCGCCCCGACGGTGCCGGGAGGAGAGGACGTTGGTCCCCCCGCGCTGCGCAGGCCGTGCAGCTCGTGCAACACCACCGCCACGGCATGGGACAGGTTGAGCGAGGCGTAGGCGGCGCCCGTGCCGATCTGCAGCAGCCGGCCGGCCTGCAGCAACTCGTCGTTGCTGAGGCCCCGATCCTCACGACCGAAGACCAGGGCCAGGGGTGCCGCCATCGCCGCCTGGGCCGAGGAGGGTGCGGTCGGCCCCGACGCTGCTGAGCCCCCCAGCAGCCAGCGCAGGGCCTCGCCTGGAGGCAACAGCGGCAGGGGTGGCGCGTCGAGCCGGCCGCTGGTGGCCACCACCCGCCGGCAGTCGGCCAGGGCCTCGGCCAAACAGCTGTAGCGGCTGGCCCCCTCCAGCAGGGAGCGGCCATGCACCGCCATCCGCACCGCTTTCTCGCCGAGGGGGTCGCAGCGGGGAGCCACCAAGCGCAAGCGGTCCACCCCGAAGTTGGCGCACAGGCGGGCGACGCTGCCGACGTTGAGAGGGCCTGCCGGCTCCACCAGCACCACGACGATGGGCGGCCGGTCGGGGCTCAAGGGATCAAGGCAGGGTGTGGAGGAACGCGAGCAGATCAGCCATGGCCTGGGGATCGGGCTGGAAGCGCGGCATCGGCGGGGTACGGCCACTCACCACCTGCTCGATCAGCTGGCGATCGCTCTTGCGGCGATCGACGCCATGCAGATTCGGGCCCACCAGTCCCTGGGCCGCCAGGCCGTGGCAGCCAGCACAGTTGAGTCGAAACAGTCGCCCGCCGTTACCGGCCGAGCCGGTGAGGTCGATCGTCTGGCGGGTGTAGGGATCCATCCGTGCCACCGGCAGCACCACCAGCACCAGCAGGATGCAGGCGACGGCAGCCACCGCCACCAGGGCCGCGACCAGGCCACGTCTCCGTCCTCCTGAACTCTCGTCCTGTCCGGGCGGCGCGATGCCGGAGAGACCGTCTGGGCTGCTCAGCGCGGGGGAGGGAGGAGCTGTCACGGATGGAGAAAAGGCACGCAGTGCCGACCGGCGCATGGAAGAATTGTGCCGTGCTTCCCGTCACGGCGTTTCCCCATGATCGAACCCCTGCTCTGCGGCATCGTGCTGGGTCTGATCCCCGTGACCCTGGTGGGGCTGTTCGTGGCTGCCTGGAACCAGTACCGCCGCGGCAGTGCCCTCGGCGGCTGAAACCGGTCTGTTGACCTCCAGCAGCTGAATCGTGGTGCTGCCATAGCGCCGCTCGTCGCGGCAGCGCCATCCCGCTGGCAGCTCGGGCCGGGCGTTGCTGGCGCACTCCCAGATCAGCGTTCCACCCGGTGCGAGCCACGTTCCGTCCAGCAGAGCCGCCGCAATCGCCGGGTAAAGCCCAGCCCGGTAGGGGGGGTCGGCGTAGATCAGATCAAAACCAGTACCGGCCTGCTCTCGCTTGAGCCAGCCGATCACCTCCTGGCAGATCACCGTCAGCTTCGGCACTGTCAACGAAGGGCTCGTCAACGGAGACTCCGTCAGGCAGGGATCTGAAACCGTGGTCCGTTCGGGGGTCCAGCGGGTGGCAGCCGTCACACCGGCCACAGCTTCGAGGTTGCTGCGGCTGATGGCGGCATGGCGGCGATCCTTGTCCACCGCCACCACCACGGCGGCTCCACGCTGCAGGGCTTCACAGCCCATGACACCGCTGCCGCTGAACAGATCCAGCCAGGTCGCATCCGGCAGATCGCGGCACAGCATGTTCATCACCGCCTCGCGCACCCGGGCCGGCGTGGGGCGTGCCCCATTCCCCGGCGGGCTGAGCAGGGTGCGGCCACCGCTGAGACGCAGGCTCACGAGGTTCCTCTCAGGAGGGCAGCCGCTCGAGCCACTCCAGCCAGCGGCGCAGCATCGCCTCGCCCACCGGGCCTGATTTTTCTGGATGGAACTGACAGGCCGCGATCCGCTCCTGCCAGACCGCTGCGGTGAGCGGCACTCCACCGAAATCCACCTGGGCGGTGATGCAGGCCGGGTCCAGCGGTTCGGCGGCGTAGGAGTGCACGAAATAGACCCACTGCGGCGGTAGCCCATCGGGGAGCAGCGCACTGGCCTGGGCTGGCAGCAACGGTGCCCATCCCATGTGCGGGATCGGATGACCCGGCAGCCGAGGCAGAGCGCTGACACGCCCGGCCAGCAATCCCAGCCCGGGGCGTTGGCCTTCGTCGCTGGCCTCGAAGAGAAGCTGCAGCCCCAGGCAGATGCCGAGCAGGGGCCGACCAGCTCCACACCATGCGGCAATCGCCGGGATCAAGCCCGACTGCTCCAGGCGCTCCATGGCTGGATCAAACGCCCCCACTCCCGGCAGCACCAGGGCCTGCACACCCTCGATCTGAGCGGCGGCGTGGATCGGCACCACCGCAGCGCCGAGACGCTCAAAGGCCCGCTGCACCGAGTGGAGGTTGCCCATGCCGTAGTCGAGCAGGCCGAGCCGGATCACAGGGTCGCCTCCACCAGGCGCACACCGGGCTGCTCCAGGGCAGGGCAGGGGGCCAGATCGAGCCCGTTGAGCCGGTCGATCAGCTGATACAGCTGGCCGATGCGGCGCTTGTCGAGCTGGAAGCGGAGGCAGGGCCGCAGGATGCCGTTCTCATCGCAGCTTTCACCGGCACTGATGGTGCCCTCCTTCACCAGCTGCTCGAACTCGCGGTTGAGCTCGGCCAGCAGCGCGATCGGGACGGGAACGTGCATCAGGAGTTCGAGGCGGTCTTCGCCCAGATTGGTGCCGTGATAAACGCGGTAGAACCGGCAGATCTGGGCGATCGCCTCGCGGGCCGTGCGCGCTTCCCGCAGCAGCGAGGTGTCTTCCGGTGAGATGAGGCCACGATCCACCAGGCTGCGGCGGATGTCGTGCTGCCACACCTCCCAGAAGCGGTCCCCGTCCGGCGCCAGCAGAACCAGGGGAATCGGCGGAGTGCGACCGGTCTGAATCAGGGTCAGGGACTCGAACAGCTCATCGAAGGTGCCGAACCCGCCCGGCATCACCACCAGGGCATCACTTTCCCGCAGGAAGAACAGTTTGCGGGTGAAAAAGTAGCGAAAGTGAAGCAGCCGCCCGTCGCAGCCACTCACATAGCGGTTGGCGTGCTGTTCAAACGGCAGATCCACGTTGAGGCCGATGCTGTTCTCACAACCGGCTCCCTGGTTGGCCGCCTCCATGACGCCGCCACCGGCTCCGGTCATCACCTCGAAGCCCTGGGCCACCGCTGCCGCAGCCAGCTCCATGGCCAGCTGGTAGGAGGGATCCTCGGGGGACGTGCGGGCCGAGCCGAACACCGTCACCTTGCGGGTCTGGCGGTGGGGCTGGAACACCGCGAGTCCATCACGGATATCCGCCATGGCGCCGTTGATCAGGCGCCATTCACTGGTGTCGTCACTGCTGCGGGCGATCTCCAGCAGCGTGACGATGGTGCGTTCGATCTGACGGCGTTGTGGATGCCCCTGGAGCAGGTTGCCCAGCACCTGCAGGGGGCTCTGACCAAAGCCGTCGAGGGCGGAAAGAGAGGGAGTCAGAGGTACTTGGAAATCGTTCCGGAAAGGGTGGTCTTGGGAACGGCTCCAACGACGGTGTCAACCTTGTTGCCGCCCTTGAACACCATCAGGGTTGGGATGGAACGGATGCCGTACTGACTGGCGACATTGGGGTTCTCGTCGGTGTTGAGCTTGAACACCTTGATCTTGCCCTCGAATTCCTTGGCAATTTCATCGACGATCGGCGCCACCATCCGGCAGGGGCCGCACCAGGGAGCCCAGAAATCCACCAGCACAGGCACGTCGCTCTTGAGCACGTCTTGCTCAAAGGAGGCGTCGGTGACGGCTGCAGCGCTGGACATCCTTTACTGGGATCAGGGTGATTCGAATCTAGCAACGGCCCCTGAATCCTCCAGACAGCTCCCGTCGAAGCGTTGCACGGCTTGATGGGACACGATCCAGGGGCCAGGAAGACAAAAAGCCCGGACGCGCCGGGCCGGGGGGTGTGAGGAGTGTGCGAGCCGTAGCCCCCACGCCTTGAGATTAACGCCCGTCTCGCCGGCGCCCGAACTGAATCTCAGCTTGCGACAGGCCCGGAATCACTTGCCCATGCCCAACTGCTGGGCCTTCTGATACACCTTCCCTTCGGTGAGCAGCGACGGAGCGACCACCACCTCCACCTGCTGCATGTCCTGGATGGTGCGGGCTCCCAGGGTGCCCATGGAGGTGCGGATGCAGCCCAGCAGATTCTGGGTGCCGTCATCGAGGCCAGCGGGGCCACGCAGGATCTTCTCGAGGCTGCCGGTGGTGCCCACCTTGATGCGGGTGCCCCTGGGCAGCACGGGGCTGGGGGTGGCCATACCCCAGTGGAAGCCGCGACCCGGGGCTTCGGCGGCACGGGCGATCGGCGAGCCGATCATCACGGCGTCGGCGCCGCAGGCCAGGCACTTGCAGATGTCGCCGCCGGTGACGATGCCACCATCCGCCACGATCGGTACGTAACGGCCGCTCTCTTTCTGATAGTCGTCGCGGGCGGCTGCGCAGTCGGCCACTGCGGTGGCCTGGGGGATGCCGATACCCAGCACGCCGCGCGAGGTGCAGGCGGCACCGGGGCCGATTCCCACCATCACGCCGGCGGCGCCGGCACGCATCAGCTGCAGGGCCACCTCGTAGGTGACGCAGTTGCCGATCACCACCGGTACGCCGAAGTCGCGGCAGAGGGTGGCCAGATCCAGGGTTTCCTGGCCTTCAGGGCCGATGTGCTCGGTGCTCACCACCGTGGCCTGGACGAAGAACAGGTCCGCACCGGCCTCGGCGATCGCCTTGCCGAACTTCAGGGCAGCCACGGGGGTGGCGCTTACCGCGGCAATGCCACCCTTGGCCTTGATCTCAGCGATCCGCTGGCGAATCAGATCCTCCCGGACCGGCTGGCTGTAGAGCTCCTGCATCAGCGGCACGAAGTCGTCCTTGCCCACGGCGGCGATGCGATCCAGCACGGGGTTGGGGTCGTCGTAGCGGCACTGCACCCCCTCCAGGTTCAGCACCCCCAGGGCCCCTTGCCTGGTGAGCTCCACGGCCATATCCACGTCCACCACCCCATCCATGGCGCTGGCGATGATCGGGATCTCCCGATCGATGCCACCCAGGGTCCAGCTGCTGTCGGTCACCGCCGGATCGACAGTGCGGCCACCGGGCACCAGGGCGATCTCATCGATGCCGTAGGCACGGCGGACGGTGCGGGATCGACCGAGCTGGATGTTCACCGGAGACTGACGCAATCGAGACAAACTATCAACAAGCCGTCACATCACGGCGCCGACTCAGCCCCTGCCGCGAAAGGATTCCCAGCGCCTGCTCCAGTCCTGCAGCAGGGCCTCACGATCCTTGCTGTAAACCAGCTTGGTCACAGCGAAGCGGCTGAGCCAGATCACCCCCACCAGCTCCAGCAGCCCGGGCAGCAGGGGAAGGCTCTGCATCGCCCCGATCACGCCGGCGTAAACCTTCAGGAGCATCACCACTCCGATCAGCACCGCCAGGGCGATCAGCGGGGAGCGCAGCTGCTGCCAGAGCTCCTGCACGGCGCCACTGGCGAACCAGTCCTGCAGCTTCGAAACCAGCAACTGCCATTCGCCACCCTCCCCGGCATCACCCTCCAGAGGAGGCACCGTCAAGGTGGCGGCCAGCGGCGAGTCACTGTCCGTTGCCGGTGTGGTGACTTCCGGGGCCTGCGCAGCCTCCACGGCAGGAGCCGGGGGGGTGGGCAGGCCGGCATCCTCGGCGGACGGCATCGGGCTGGAACTGTCGACCATGGGTCCAGGCAGGGCTGGAGCGGAGCTTACGGCGACCTTTCCATGGGTTCCAGGCGGGAGGCCTCGAGATGGAGATCCCTGGAGATGAAGTCTCAGGCGTTCCAGGCAGGCGCTCAGGCCAAAGACTTCAGCGGGCCTCTGGCTTCAGGCATGCATGGTCTCCCAGCATCATGGAACACCCTTCAGGGATCGAGGGGAAGCAGGGCCGCTCTCTCCGTCAGGGGGTGCAGGGGCAGTCTCAGGGGGAAGCGTCCCTCCTGCAGGCGCTGCACCAGCTCCTCGCCGATCTCGGCCGCCAGGCGGATGCTGTGGGCCGGAGCGCAGCGCAGCGATCGGCCACTGACCTGCACCCGACCCGCCAGCAGCTGGGCATAGGGCACCCCGCCGAAGCTGGGCTTGATCCGCCGCGGGATCGACAGGTCCAGCACCGGAGCCTCCAACTGTTCATGGGGCGCGGCGGCGCGGCGGGCGACGGCCTCGCTGAGCAGGGGGACCGGTGCCGCCAGCGCCACCAGCAGGGCACTGCCCTGCCCCTCGAAATGGCTGGCCCGCAGCCAGCGCAGATCAAGATCGGCCAGGTCCACGCTCACCGCCGCCACGGCGCCGGGCGTGCGGGCATGGCCGCTGGCCTGGCGTCGTGGCCGGGGCTGATGGCCGCTGCCCGCCCCCACCACCACGCCCAACCCACCAGCCACCAGCACCGGTGACCCCGGCCCCAATCCGGCCAGGCCCGGCATCGTCAGGCCGATGCTGCCGGCACCGCCGCAGCTGAACAACGCGTTGCCGAAGGGACCCAGCAGGGGGCCGTAGGGGGAGCGGATCAGCCCTTCGGCGCTGCTCACGGCCACCACGCCGTTCTCGCTGATGGCGCGATGCAGGCTGAGGCGGGCCACGCCGATGCGATCAAGGTCAAGGCTGGTATGCAGTTCCGGACGGGGCTGCAGAGGCGTGGCCTCGCCGGTGGCCGCCAGACTCACCCGCTGACCGGCCAGCAGGTTCGCCAGCACCTGGGCGCCCCCAGCGGCGATCGGCAGCAGCAGCTCGCCCGGCCCGGCTCCGGCCAGGGCCGCCACCCCATCCACCTGCGCCTCCCGGATCCGGATCGGGGGATCGGTGGGGCCCAGGCCGAGCAACAGGCACCCCTGATCGATGAAGCTGGCGTCGGCGGCCACCACCACATCGGTTGCGGCGTAGGCCTGCTCCAGCCCCAGCTCCGCCACCCGCTGCCGGAAAACGGCGGCCGTGCAGACCCGCAACGTGCCCTGCCGCTGCCGCCGCTGCAGATCGACCTCAGTGCGAACCGCTCGGCTCATGGGGCTTCGATAAACTGCCGTCTTCTAGAGACGGTCGTGCATGGCGGATCCAAGCGGGCCCGGACCCACAGGCCCCGGGGAATCCGACGGGCGGATCATCCAGGCCGACCTTCGCAACGAGATGTCGCGCTCCTATCTGGAGTATGCGATGAGCGTGATCGTGGGCCGGGCCCTGCCCGATGCCCGCGATGGCCTGAAGCCGGTGCATCGCCGCATCCTCTACGCGATGTACGAGCTGGGTCTGACCAGCGACCGGCCCTACCGCAAATGCGCCCGGGTGGTGGGCGAGGTGCTGGGTAAGTACCACCCCCACGGCGACACAGCGGTCTACGACGCCCTGGTGCGGATGGCCCAGGACTTCTCGATGCGCATGCCCCTGATCGATGGGCATGGCAACTTCGGGTCGGTGGACAACGATCCGCCGGCGGCGATGCGCTACACCGAATCGCGCCTCCAGGCCCTCACCACCGACAGCCTGCTCGAAGACATCGAGAGCGAAACGGTCGATTTCGTCGACAACTTCGACGGCAGTCAGCAGGAACCGACGGTGATGCCGGCGCGCATCCCCCAGCTGCTGCTGAATGGCTCCACCGGCATCGCCGTGGGGATGGCCACCAACATTCCGCCCCACAACCTCACCGAACTGATTGATGGCCTGCTGGCCCTGATCGCCGATCCCGAGCTCGACGATCGTCAGCTGCTGGCCCTGGTTCCCGGGCCGGACTTCCCCACCGGCGGCCAGATCCTCGGCCGCCGGGGCATCCGCGAGATGTACACCACCGGCCGCGGCTCGGTGACGATGCGCGGTGTGGCGATGATCGAGACCGTGGAGGCCAAGGGCCGTCCGGACCGCGATGCGGTGATCATCACCGAGCTTCCGTATCAGACCAACAAGGCGGCGCTGATCGAGCGGATCGCCGAAATGGTGAACGACAAGAAGCTGGAGGGCATCGCCGACATCCGCGACGAATCGGATCGCGATGGTATGCGGATCGTGATTGAACTGCGGCGTGATGCTTATCCTCAGGTGGTGCTGAATAATCTGTTCAAGCTCACACCGCTCCAGAATAATTTCAGCGCCTATATGCTGGCGCTGGTCAAGGGCGAACCGGTGCTGCTCACCCTGCGCAAGATGCTGCAGGTGTTCCTTGAGTTCCGCATCGAGACGATCGAGCGACGCACGCGCTACCTGCTGCGCAAGGCCGAGGAGCGCGATCACATCCTGCTCGGCCTGCTGATCGCGCTTGACAATCTCGACGCGATCATCGCCCTGATCCGCAGCGCGGCCGACACCGCCACCGCCCGCATCGCGCTGACCGAGCAGTTCGGCCTGACCGAGATCCAGGCCGACGCGATCCTGCAGATGCAGCTGCGGCGCCTCACCGCCCTGGAGGCCGACAAGATCAGGCTGGAGCACGAGGATCTGCTCGCCAAGATCACCGACTACAAGGACATCCTGGCCAGGCGGGAGCGGGTCCTGGGCCTGATCGAGGAGGAACTGCAGGCGATCCGCACCCGTTACGGCTCGCCCCGCCGCACCGAGATCCTCGATCTCGAAGGCGGCCTCGAAGACATCGACCTGATCGCCAACGAGCGCTCCGTGGTGTTGCTCACCGAGAACGGCTACCTCAAGCGGATGCCGGTGAGTGAGTTCGAGGCCACCAGCCGCGGCACCCGCGGCAAGGCGGGCACCAAGAGCCAGGGCGAAGAGGCGGTGAAGCTGTTCATCAGCTGCAACGATCACGATGCCTTGCTGCTGTTCAGCGATCGCGGTGTGGTGTATTCCATCCCCGCCTACCGCGTGCCGCTCTGCAGCCGTGCCGCCAAGGGAACACCGGTGGTGCAGTTGCTGCCGATTCCGCGTGAGGAGGCCCTCACCTCCCTGCTGGCCGTGAGCGACTTCGACGACAGCATGCAGCTGCTGATGTTGACCAGCGGCGGCTACATCAAGCGCACCAATCTGTCGGCCTTCGCCAATATCCGCTCCAATGGTCTGATCGCCATCTCCCTGGAAGATGGCGATGCCCTCACCTGGGTGCGGCTCGCCCTGCCCGGCGACAGTGTGCTGATCGGCTCACGCCAGGGCATGACCATCCACTTCCGTCTCCTCGATGAGGAACTGCGGCCGCTGGGACGCACGGCCAGGGGTGTGCGGGCCATGAATCTGCGCGCCGGTGATCGGTTGGTGAGCATGGATGTGCTGCCCGTGGAGCTGGCCGATCGGGTCGCCCGCAGTGCCATCAGCGAGGACGATGGTGATAGCGAAGCCGATGGCCAAGAACTCGCCCCGTCCGAAGGGCCCTGGGTGCTGGTCGCGTCAGCCAGTGGGCTGGGCAAGCGGGTACCGGTCGATCAGTTCCGGCTCCAGAAACGGGCCGGCATGGGCCTGCGCACCATGAAGTTCCGCCGCGATGGCGACGTGCTGGTGGGCCTCAAGGTCGTGGGCAGCGGCGAGGAATTGCTGCTGGTGAGCGAGCGCGGCGTGATCGTGCGGATGCAGGCCGATGCGGTGCCGCAGCAATCGCGCGCCGCCACAGGGGTGCGACTTCAGAAGCTGGATTCCGGCGACCGCCTCAGCGAGGTGGTGCTGGTACCGCCGGCGCCTGAGGAGGAGGAGGAGGAACTCCCGCCCGTTCCCGATCCCGAGGTCTGAGGTCCGTCATGGTCGATGTCCTGGTGATCGGCAGCGGACCGGCGGCGCTGGCGATCACGGCCGCCCTCGGCAGGTGCGGCGTCAACGTGATCGCCCTGGCGCCTCAGCCCCCTGAGACCCCCTGGGAGAACACCTACGGGGTCTGGGGCGAGGAGGTGGACAGCCTGGGGCTGAGCCATCTGCTGGCCCACCGCTGGAGCAACACGGTGAGCTGGTTCGGGCCCGAACCCCTCAGCCACGAGCGGGACTATGGCCTGTTCGATCGCCACAGGCTGCAGCAGCACTGGCTGGAGCAGGGTCGCGCCACCGGCGTGCTGTGGCAGTGCGGCCAGGCGACCCGGATCGAGCACGGCTCCCACCAATCCACGGTGAGCCTGGCCGATGGCAGCCAGCTGCGGGCTCGACTGGTGCTGGATGCCAGCGGCCATCAGCCGGTGTTCGTCCGGCGGCCCGATCGGGGGCCCGTGGCCGGCCAGGCCGCCTACGGAATCGTGGGGCGGTTTTCGGCGCCACCGGTGGATCCGAGCCAGTTCGTGCTGATGGATTTCCGCGCCGACCACCTCGCGCCGGAGGAGCGGCAGCAACCGCCCACCTTTCTCTACGCGATGGATCTGGGCGATGGCGTGTTCTTCGTGGAGGAGACCTCCCTCGCGCTGGCTCCGGCCGTTCCCTTTGCCGTGCTGAAACAGCGCCTGCAACGCCGCCTCAGCCATCGCGGCGTGGCGGTGCAGGAGATCCATCACGAGGAGTTCTGCCTGTTCCCGATGAATCTGCCGCTGCCTGACCTGGATCAACCCGTGGTGGGCTTTGGCGGGGCCGCCAGCATGGTCCATCCCGCCTCGGGCTACATGGTGGGCGCGCTGTTGCGCCGGGCGCCGGTGCTGGCCGAGGCGATGGCCGAAGCTCTGGCGGATGCGCAGTGCCCCACGGCGGAGCTGGCCCGGCGCTCCTGGCGAGCCCTCTGGCCGCAGGAGCTGCGCCGCAAGCATGCCCTGTATCAGTTCGGCCTCGAGAAGCTGATGCGGTTTCCCGAGGAGCAGATCTGCCACTTCTTCGAGACCTTCTTCCACCTGCCGAATCGGCAGTGGTATGGCTTCCTCACCAACACCCTGCCGCTGCCGGAGCTGGTGGGGGCCATGCTGAAGCTGTACGGATCTGCCCCCTGGGACGTGCGCTGGGGCCTGATGGAGCCCCGCGGACGCGAGGCGGATCTGCTCACCCGGGTGCTTACGCTCTGAGCCTCACGGTTCCTGCAATAGATCAGGGGATGCTGGACCAGTCGGCGGCATTGAGCAGAGGGAAAAGGCCATCTTCCCGTTCCACCGCCGCCAGCCAGCTGCCACTCAGCTCGTTGCCCTGATCGATCGCCTCCATCAACCGCCAGAAGCGATCGAGGTGGCGGTGGATGCGCTCACGGGCCAGATCGGTGGTGGTGCCGGCCCGCAGGATGAAGCTCCAGTCGGAGCTCTGGGCCAGCAGCAGCTCCCGGCCGGCCTGGGTGAGCAGATCGCGCTGATGTTCGCTGCCCACGCCGCGGTTCACCCGCCGCACCATCGCCTGGGAGGCGCGATGCCACTGGGGAACCACCCAGGCGTTGGTGTCGTTCAGCCAGTAGTCGTGATAACCCCCCTGGCCCCAGCTGGAGGGAGAGGGGCGGCAGACCTGCAGTTGATCCCCACCGGTCAGCACCTCGCGCAGGTGGCAGAAGCGCACACCGCTGCCAGGCGCCTGCCGGAACAGCTCCGCCAGGAACCCCGGCCCCTCGAACCACCAGTGGCCGAACAGTTCCGCGTCAAACGGGGCCACCAGCAATGGCGGCCGGTCCATGGCCGAGCCCAGGGCCTGCAGCTGATCCGTGCGGCCGGCCAGATAGGCGGCGGCATGCTCCGCCAGGCGAGTCTGGGCCGCGGCGGGGTCATAGGGACGCTTGCGATCGAGGGGACAGTCGCGGCCACTCACACAGTGCAGCTTCAGACCGAGCGGCCGGCGGCTGGTGATGCCGGCCTCGTCCAGCACCTCATCGCTCAGATCCCAGCCGAGATCGCGGTGGAATTCGCGGTACACCGGATCACCGGGATACCCCTCGCTCGCACTCCAGACCGGCAGGGTGGAGGCACTGTCGCGTGCGAAGAAAGCCACACCCGCCGGCGAGCAGATCGGCGCATAGACGCCGTACCGGGGTCTGGGCAGCGCATGCAGCAGACCGTGGCCGTCGAGCAGGGAGTAGCGCAGGCCGGCGCTGACCATCACCTGATCGAGACCTTCGTAGTAAGCGCATTCCGGCAGCCAGATGCCGAGGGGACGCTCCCCCAGCAGGCGCTGGTGCTCGCGGATGGCGGTGAGCAGCTGGGCCCGCACCGCCTCAGGGGTGTGGCGCAGCAGCGGCAGATAGCCGTGGGTGGCGGCGCAGGTGATCAGATCCAGCACCCCCCGTTGCTGCAGGGCCCGAAAACGGGGCAACAGGGTGCCGCCGCTGGCCCGGAACTGGTCGGCTGCGGCCTGGAGGCGCATGTCCAGATCCAGAACCGCGTCCCGGTGCGTGGATGGCGCCAGAGCCAGGAGCTGCTGACGTTGCTCCAGCCAGGCCGGGAAGCGGGCGTTCAGATCGGCGTCGCAGAGCAGCGACAGCAGGGTGGGGGAGAGCCCCAGGGTGAGGCGCGGCTGCTGCTGCGGGTCAGCCGCGGCCTCCTCCAGCATGGCCAGCAGCGGCAGGTAACACTCCTGCAGCGCCTGAAAGTACCAGTCTTCCTCCAGGGATCCCGGATCCCCCGAGCGCACGTAGGGGAGATGGGCGTGGAGCACCAGGGCCAGATTCCCTGCGGCCATGGGCTTGCGGCGATGCGGGCAGTGTAGGCCTCGCCCCTAGGCTGAACGTTGTCGCCCTCCACCCCATGCAGCTGGTCCTGGCGGTTGACGGTCACGGCATGTTTTATGCCCAGCAGAAGCTGGGTTGGTTCTTCGATCCCCGCCGCCTGCTGGAGCTGGCCCGCGAGCAGGCGGGTGGGGAACCAGCCAGCGCCTTGTGGTACGCGGGTCTCAAGGATCACACCGATCAGCGCCCCTTCCGGGACGCCCTCACCAGCCTGGGATTCACCGTGCGCACCAGGCCCCTGCGGGAGTTCGGCGGTGGCGACGCCGAGACCCGTCACTACGGACGGGCCAATCTCGAGGTGGAGATCGCCATCGATCTGATGGCGGTGGCCGGCCGCACCGACGAGGTCTGGCTGCTGAGCGGCAGTCGTGACCTGGAGCGGCTGGTGGAGGTGCTGCGGGCCCGGGGCCTGCGCATCGTGGTGATGAGCACCGAGGGGATGGTGGCCCGGGAACTGCGCAACGCCGCCGATCGCTTCGTGGACCTGGCCAGCCTGCGGGAGCGCCTCGAAAAGGCTGAGGCCCTGCAGGCGCCCGTGTTCCAGCGCCAGGGAGCGGCCCAGGCGACCCCCTAGACTCCGCTCAACTCATACTCATTCCGACTTAACTGCCATGGCCCGCGATCCCGGCCGGGTGCTGATCTTCGACACCACCCTGCGCGACGGCGAGCAGTCGCCCGGTGCCAGCCTCAACCTCGAGGAGAAGCTGGCCATCGCCCAGCAGCTGGCCCGGCTCGGTGTGGACATCATTGAGGCCGGCTTTCCCTTCGCCAGCAGCGGCGACTTCAACGCCGTGCAGCGCATCGCTGCCAGCGTCGGCACCCCCGAGGGACCCGTGATCTGCGGCCTTGCCCGCGCGGCCCAGGGCGACATCAAGGCCTGTGCCGACGCCGTGGCCCCGGCGGCCCGCCGCCGCATCCACACCTTCATCGCCACCAGCGACATCCACCTGGAGCACAAGCTGCGCAAATCCCGCACCGAGGTGCTGGCGATCACCGCTGAGATGGTCGCGTACGCCCGCTCGCTGGTCGACGACGTCGAGTTCTCCTGCGAGGACGCCGGCCGCTCCGATCCGGACTTCATGTACCAGGTGATCGAGGCGGCGATCCGGGCCGGGGCCACCACGATCAACATCCCCGACACGGTGGGTTATGCCACGCCGTCGGAATTCGGTGAGCTGATCGCGGGCATCAATGCCCACGTGCCCAACATCGACCAGGCCGTGATCTCGGTGCACGGCCACAACGACCTCGGCCTGGCCGTGGCCAACTTCCTCGAGGCCGTCAAGCACGGCGCCCGCCAGCTGGAATGCACGATCAATGGCATCGGCGAGCGGGCCGGCAATGCCTCCCTTGAGGAGCTGGTGATGGCCCTGCACGTGCGGCGCAGCTACTTCAACCCCTTCCTGGGCCGTCCGGCAGACAGCACTGAACCGCTCACGGGCGTCCGCACGGAGGAGATCACCAAGACCTCGCGCTTGGTGAGCAATCTCACCGGTATGGCGGTACAACCCAACAAGGCGATTGTGGGGGCCAATGCCTTCGCCCACGAATCGGGCATCCATCAGGACGGCGTGCTCAAAAATCGCCTCACCTACGAGATCATCGACGCCCGCACCGTGGGGCTCAGCGACAACCGCATCTCGCTGGGCAAGCTCTCCGGCCGCAGTGCTTTTCGCGCGAGACTGGAGGAACTCGGCTACACCCTTGAGCGCGAGGATCTCGACGACGCCTTCGCCCGCTTCAAGGAGCTGGCCGACCGCAAGCGCGAGATCAGCGACCGCGACCTTGAGGCGATCGTCAGCGAGCAGGTGCAGCTGCAGGATGAGGCGCGTTTCACCCTCAAGCGGGTCCAGGTGAGTTGCGGCACGGGGCTGCAGCCCACGGCCACCGTCACCCTGCAGACGGCCGATGGCGCCGAATGCACCGAGGCGACCATCGGCACCGGTCCTGTGGATGCGGTCTGTCAGGCCCTGAACCGGCTGGCCGGGGTGCCCAATGAGCTGGTGGAATTCAGCGTCAAATCGGTCACCGAGGGCATCGATGCCATGGGCGAGGTGACGATTCGCCTGCGGGCCGCCGGGGTGCTCTACTCGGGCCATTCCGCCGACACCGACATCGTGGTGGCAGCGGCCCAGGCCTTCGTGAACGCGCTCAACCGCCTCGTGGCAGGAGCCCAGCGAGCCCCTCTGCATCCCCAGAAAGCGCCCCTGCCGGTGGCCGAGATTCCGAGGCTCTAGATCGATGGGCCGCTCCCTGCCGCTGCTGCAACGCTGGAGCTAATGCGGGCTGCGCCTGCTGCTCTGAGCTGTGGCGCTGGGCGACCTGCTGCTTGAGGCCAGGGAGGTGGCAGGCAGCGCAGCGTTGAGGCGGTGTGGACCCAGCTAGCCTTCAGCCGCTTCAGGGACCCCCGATCCGCCGCGCCATGTCCCGTTCCGCCAGCGGTCGGTCCCGTCCCTCCCTCACCCATGGCGTGCAGCTGGCGGTGCTGTTGCTGGTGGCCCTGTTGATGCTGCTGCCCCTGCTGTGGCTGGTGAGCACGTCGCTCAAGGGACCCGCCGAGGACATCTTCACCAGCCCTCCGGCCCTGCTGCCGGCCCAGCCGAGCCTGCAGGCCTATGGGCGGCTGTTCACCAAGAATCCGCTCGGTCTCTACCTGCGCAACAGCGCCATCGTCAGTGCCCTGGCGGTGCTGGCCAATCTGCTGTTCTGCTCCCTGGCGGCCTATCCCCTGGCCCGGCTGCGTTTCGCCGGTCGCGGCCTCGTGCTGGCCCTGGTGGTGGCCACGATCCTGATTCCCTTCCAGGTGGTGATGATTCCGCTGTATCTGCTGATGGTGCAGATCGGCCTGCGCAACACCCTCTGGGCCCTGATCCTGCCGCAGGCGGCCACCGCCTTCGGCATCTTCCTGTTGCGTCAGAGTTTCCTGGGGGTGCCCGTGGAGCTTGAAGAGGCAGCCCGGATCGACGGCTGCACCCCCCTGGGCGAATGGTGGAACGTGATGATCCCGGCGGCCCGCGCCGATCTGATCACCCTGGCGATGTTCGTGTTCATCGGCACCTGGAGCGATTTTCTCTGGCCCCTGGTGATTCTCGACGACCCTCAGCTCTACACCTTGCCGCTGGGGCTGCAACAACTGGCCAGCAGCTTCTCCCTCGACTGGCGCCTGGTGGCTGCAGGCTCGGTGGTGTCGATTCTGCCGGTCCTGGTGCTGTTCATCGGCCTGCAGCGCTACATCCTTCCCAACGCCAGCGGCGACGCGGTCAAGGGCTGACCGCTTCAGGGATTGGCACCCGGATTGGCTGGCCGGCTCGTCGATGAGGCCGACGGAGCTGGGGCTGGGCTTGACGGGGCCGGTGCCTCCACAGCCGGAGGGATCTCCAGTTCGGGAGCCACCTGGCGCCGGCTGATCTGGCGGACTTCGACGCGCAGGCGATCCTGTTGTCCCTGCAGATTGGCGATCGAACCCTCCAGGGACTCGAGCTTGCGCAGCCGCTCGGAGGTGCTGCGCAGCTGCTGTTCCAGAATCGTGGTGCGCTCCAGGGCACGGGAGTGCTCCAGCCCTTCGACCCGATCGCGCAGCTGGCGCAGGCTGCGGCTCTGCTCGCGGTACTTGCCGAGGATCACCACGAACAGCACCACGAGCATCGTGGAGATGCCCACCAGAAGCCAGGGAACCCACAGGGGTGCCTCGGGCAGGGAGGGGCTTCGACTGCTGGAGGCGGGTGCCATCGCGGCGAAACGGCGTGTCTGGTTCGATCCTGGCCGGTCGCCTCTCCCCTGGCCACCCATGGCTGAGCTCTGCAATGGCTCGGCCCAGCCCAGACTCAGCCCTGCAATCGCCCCGCCCCCCGCAGCAGGGCCTCCTGGGTGCCCTGATACACCGCAGCGGCTTCCTCGGGGCTACGGCCGATGCAGGTCATGCCGAGCTTGCCGTATTGCGACAGGCAACCGAGCAGATGGAAGAGGCTGCCGCGCAGATGGGCTGGATCGAAATGCAGCCCCGCCTCGGCCACCAGATCGATCAGATCCTCCGGCAGCAGCCCCCGCAGGCGGGGATCGCAGAGATTGTCGGTGGCTTCGTAGTAAAGGGCCTGGCCTGAGGGGGAGAGGAAGGCGCCAGTGGCGGGATCGAGCCGGCCGCTGGTGGTGTGGCGCAGGGCCATGAAGGGATGGGTGGTCCCCCCCTGGCGCAGATTCACCTCGATGGCCTGAAGATCCCAATGGCCTGAAAACCTCCGGGCCACCACGTCGACGGCGTAGCGCTCCAGCGCCCCTTCGGCGGCGAGGGCCTCCCCGACAAGCCGGCCCATCTCCATCAACGGCTGGCGGTAGGCGGCATGGGCAGGGAAGGAACAGCCTTCGAAGGTCTGGCCGGAGCTGCCGCCCAGCCGCTGCTCATGGGTGGAGAGCACCTCCACGAAGCCATCGGGATGGATCATGCCCTGCACGCTGGGGGAGCTCTGCTGCTCGCCCCCCTCCAGCCAGGCCTCCACCAGGGCCCCCTGCCGAGCCAGCAGCTCCAGCCAGTGCTGGCTCGGCATCGGCAATCGCTCCAGGGCCTGCCGCATCACGGCCAGACGCTGGCCGGCGCTGTGGCCGGGCAGATCGAGAGGCTTGAGATCGAGCCTGGCATTGCCCTCGCCGCTGAAGCCCTCGTTGAGCTTCACCACCAACCGCCGCAGCCCTGGGTTGTGATCCCAGAGATCCACGGCCGCTGCCGCCAGATCCTCCAGGGTGAACACCACGCCACTGCCCGGAGGATGGGGCACACCACAGCGGGCAAACAACTCACGGCTGCCGGCCTTGGTGCCCCAGTGGGCCAGGGCGGGATCGCAACCCAGCAGCGGAACCTGCAGGCGCTCGGAGAGGCTCCGCTCCAGATCGGTCACCGTGTAGCAGCTCAGAAAGCTGCGCCCTGGCCGCAGCTGCTCGCGGATGCGGGCCAACAGGGCCGGCCGCTCCAGAAGCTTGGCGGTGAGCGGCCGCGGCGAAGCGTCGTTGGTGTCGAACAGGTGCAACCGGCGGCGGGCATGGGAGGCCGGCATGCCGGGCAACAGCTCCAGCACCGCATCCACCACCAGCTCCGGCAGCAGCGTGCTGGTTACGTACACCACCCGCACGCCTGGATGGCGCAGCCGGATCAGATTGAAGAGCTGGCGTTCTTCGTAGTGGTGGACGCCGGTCACCAGCTGGATCTGGTGCTCCTCCATGGTGAGCGACGGCACCACCAATTGATCGAACCGGGCGTCGGCCCGATCGCCGTGATCGCCCCAGTGCCCACCCCAGCCCTGCCGCAACTGGGCCTGGAGCTCCGCGAAGCTGAGCGCCATGGCTGGCCGCCGGACTGTCCCCATGCTGCTGAGCCGAGGCCGCGGCGCCAACCCTCCGAATCGTCATGGGTAGCCTGCGGGGATCGAGCCGGATGGGATGGCCGCTTGAGCAGAGCCCACCATCGCCCGCCGCCCCGCTGGTGGGACTCCCTCTTGATCGGGCTCACCAGCATGGTGATCGGGACTGTCCTGGCGCGGTTCATCCTGGCGATGGCTGAGCAGGCTCGCCAAAGCGGCAATCTCGAGCAGGCCTTCGACAGCACTGTGATGCTGTTCTCCCCGGCCATCTTCCTGCTGGCCGGCGCGGGGCTGATCAGCCGCGGCCTGCTGGGTCTCTCGAGTGCGCTGTTGCAACGTCGGCCGCGCCATCGGTCCCAGTCCGAGCCCCCGCCTTCCTCCGGCCCTCCGACATCCTCCCTCCATGCTGAGGCCGATCCCCAGCGCGCCCAGCCGGGCCATGATCGTTACCGACGAGCCTGCGCCGAACTTGGTGTCCTTCCAGGCAGCTCCTGGCCCGTGATCCGGGCCACCTGGCGCCGCAAGCTGCAGGAGTGGCACCCTGACCAGGGAGGTGACCCTGAGCTCTGGTATCGCCGGCTGGCGGCCTACACGCTGCTGGAGGCCTGGGAACGATTCGAGGAAGACAGCCCAGACCAGATTCCGAAAGTGTGACCGTCGGCGTTTGCTGATCAGGCGCTGTATGCCTTGCGGGCGGGGATCGGGTAAGGGATGCGACGGTGCCGCATCCTTTTCCAGACCCGTACAAAGGCGCGCACCAGCAGCTCCAGATCGGCCTGTCCCAGTCCGCTGCGGGCCAGCTGCCCGTCGTGGCGGCGCGCTTCGATGATCCGCCTCACCATTGCGCCCGCCTCCTGCTCCGAGGTGCCCGGGGGAAGAGATCGCAACGCCGCCTCGCATCCATCAGCGAGCATGAGAATGGCGGTTTCAGGGCTGCGCGGAGCCGGCCCCCGGTAGCGGAAGGCGGATTCCGGAACAGATGGATCCCGCTCTCGCGCCTGGTAGAAAAAATATCCCATCTTTAAGGTGCCCTGGTGCTCGGGAATGAAGTCCGCCAGGGGGCTGGGCAGGCGATAGCGGCGGGCAAGCTTCAGACCTTCATCCACATGGGCCTGAAGGATCTCAGCACTGCGGAAGGGGTCATTGAGGCCGTCGTGGGGATTCTCCCCGTCTCCCTGATTCTCGATGAACCACTGCGGAGCATGCAGTTTGCCCACATCGTGATACAGAGCACCTGTGCGGATCAGGTCCACATCCGCCCGGATGGCCCGAGCACCCTCCTCTGCCAGGCCGGCAATCATCAGGGTGTGTTCGAAGGTGCCGGGTGCCTCACAGGAGAGACGACGCAGCAGGGGCCGCTCCAGATCGGCCAGTTCCAGCAGTCGCGCCCGAGTCAGCAACCCGAAGGAGCTCTCCACCAGCGGAGCCAGGAGCACGCCAGCCATCACCAGGCCACCCATCAGCAATGCTTCACTCAGCAGCTGGGCGGCGTCTGGCAACCGGCCATCCGTGACTCCCGTCAGCCCGGCCAGCTGCACCAGCAGCCATTGCAGCACCAGGGCGGCGGTGGGGAGCAACACCGCCAGCTGCAGCAGCTGCGCACGGTTGCGCTGGCGGCTGGCCACGATCGCCGCCGCCGCCGCGATCGCCGCCGCCAGCAAGACCCGCACGTTCAACAACGCATCAAGTGGAAGCGGCCAGAGCAGGGAGGCCCCCGCAAGCCATGCCAGCCCCGCCACAGTGCCTAAGCCCTCGGCCAGCAGCAGGGTGGGCGGCACCAGCAGGGCCATCGGGCTGGCGGCCGGACCCAGCCACAGCTTGAAGGCCTGAACCCCCAGCAGCATCCCCAGCACCAGCAGCGCATGACGCGGTTCGGCCCGGGCCCGCCATCGGCGCAGAACAAGGAGGATGACCCCACAGGTGGCCATGGCCTCGGTCACGTGCTGCAACCAGGCCAACGGCCTCGGTTGGCGGCTCACCAACCCGAAGTAATCGAGCACGTCGTAAGCCTGCGAGCTGATCGCCTCTCCCTGACGGATGATCAGATCACCACGCTTCACGGCGATCGTGGGAACACCTTGCTGGGTCACCAGATCTTCAATGCGGCGCTGGGTGAGAGCCGCATCGGTGCGAAGATTGCTGTAACCAGCCACAGATTCCGAGACCAGCCGCGCAGCCAGCCGGCGTCCCGTACTCGGCAAACCCTCGAAGTGAAGGCCAGCAGCACTGGCGAGCTGGCTATCGGCCACGCTCGCAACCAGGCCCTGGCTCAGCATGCGGGCCTGCACCTGGCGCACCTGCTTGATCCAGTCAGTCCATTGGGTCGGGGTGAGCGATTCGAGCCACGCCTGCTCGTCTGGACTGAGGGTCTGGGCGCCAAGGCGCTGTTGCGGAGAGGTGATCGAGATCTGAAGGCGACGCAGCTCCTGCTCCAGGCGGGCTTTCAGTTCACGAGTCGCCCGATCATCCACCACCTGCACATGGCTGCGGGGCACCAGCTGACTGCGGCGCAGCTCCAGCTCCTCGCTGTCGACCACGGTGGCATCTCGGGGAGCCTGGGCCGTGAACGGGGCCGGAAATCCAGGCTGAAGACTGGGTTGGGTGAGCCAGGGCCAGCTGGTGATCAGCGCCACCAGAACGCACATCAGCAGGACACCTGCTGTGGCCTGCAGGCTCCAGGTGGCCAGCGGCTGTCGAGGGCATTCCAGGCGCACGAATCGTCGCCACAGAGTCCTGGCACGACGCTGTCGAATCCCCATGGACAACACGCTAGCGAGGGCACTGCTGAGGCGGAACAACCCAGGCAAGCTGGATGGCGAGATGCCTCGGATGTGCATGGCCACCCGTCTGGACGGACGCCTTCTGGCCCAGGAGATCGAGCAGCGCCTGGCCGACGTGATCGCCGAGCGGCTGGAGCGGGCCGGCAGGCCGCCGGGGCTGGCGGTGTTGCGGGTGGGCGACGATCCCGCCAGCGGCGTCTATGTGGCAAACAAGGAGAAGGCCTGCGGCCGTGTGGG
The DNA here is from genome assembly GCF_034931685.1 of Synechococcus sp. CCY9202. Lineage (NCBI taxonomy): Bacteria > Bacillati > Cyanobacteriota > Cyanophyceae > Synechococcales > Synechococcaceae > Synechococcus > Synechococcus sp. CCY9202. Next base: position 48,974 of record NZ_JAYGID010000027.1, on the reverse strand, counting down.
CATCCGCAGCTTCCTGACCCACCTGGCGGCCGGCACCCCCGCTGCGGAAGTGCTGGCCGCGATTCGGCAGCTCAACGCCGATTCCTGCGTGGACGGGATCCTGCTGCAGTTGCCCCTGCCGGCCGACATGAGCGAGGGGCCCCTTCTGGCAGCGATCGATCCCGAGAAGGACGCCGACGGCCTGCACACGCTCAATCTCGGCCGGCTTCTCAAGGGCGAGCCTGGTCCGCGCAGCTGCACCCCCGCCGGCGTGATGGCCCTGCTGGCTCGGTCTCAGGTGGAGCTGCGCGGCAAGCGGGCGGTGGTGGTGGGCCGCAGCATCCTGGTGGGTCAACCGATGGCGCTGATGCTCCAGGCGGCAGATGCCACCGTGAGCGTGGCCCACTCCCGCACCAGCGACCTGGCGGCCCTGACCCGCCAGGCGGATGTGCTGGTGGTGGCGGCAGGCCGGCCGCGGATGATCGGGGCGGAGCACGTCAAGCCCGGGGCGGTGGTGGTGGATGTCGGTATCCATCGCCTTGATCCCGATCCGTCGGCTGGTCCTCAGGCCCGTTCCAAGCTCTGCGGAGACGTGCGCTTCGAAGAGGTGGAGCCGATCGCCAGCGCGATCACGCCGGTACCCGGCGGTGTGGGCCCGATGACCGTGACCCTGTTGCTGGTCAACACCGTGACCAGCTGGTGCCAGCGCTGCGGCCTCGATCAGCCCCTGGCCGACCTGCTGCCCTGAGGCGAGGACTGCGCACTGTTGCGATCACACGCGCTGCAGGAGCCCAGACGTGGCGACAGGGCTGTGGCCTGAGAGAATCGCCGCCAGTGCGCAGCAACCCATGGCCGTGGCGGTGAGCACGGAGTTTGATTTCGCCGCCTACCTGGAGGCAGCTCGCCACAGGGTCGAGGCGGCCCTGGATGGGTCGCTGGGGCCGGAGCATCCAGAGAGCCTGCGGGATGCGATGCGGTATTCGCTGCTGGCCGGTGGCAAACGGCTCCGGCCGATCCTCTGCCTGGCGGCCTGCGATCTGGCCGGCGGTACGAGTGATCTGGCCCTGCCCACGGCGGTGGCGCTGGAGATGATCCACACCATGTCGCTGATCCATGACGATCTCCCCGCCATGGACAACGACGACCTGCGGCGGGGCCGCCCCACCAATCACAAGGTCTATGGCGAGGCCAATGCCATCCTCGCCGGTGATGCCCTGCTCACCCGGGCCTTCGAGATGGTGGCCCTGCGCAGCCCCGGTGTTCCTGCCGCCCAGTTGCTGGCGGTGGTGGGCGAGCTGAGCCTGGCGGCCGGGGCCCCGGGCCTGGTGGGCGGCCAGGTGGTGGACCTGGAATGCGAAGGCAAGCAGGTGGATCTCGACACGCTCGAGTACATCCATCTCCACAAGACCGGGGCCCTGCTGCGTGCCTGCGTCCTGACCGGCGCCCTGATCGCTGGCGCTCCGGAACCGTTGCTGGAGGCCCTGCGCACCTACGCCCGCGGCATCGGACTGGCCTTCCAGATCATCGACGACATCCTGGATGTGACGGCCAGCAGCGAGGTGCTCGGCAAGACCGCCGGCAAGGATCTCACCGCCGACAAGACCACCTACCCCAAGCTGCTGGGGCTGGAGGAATCCCGCAAGCGGGCCGATGCCCTGGTCAGCGAGGCCAAGGCCGCCCTCGAGCCCTGGCGTGACAAGGCGGCGCCACTGCTGGCCCTGGCCGACTACATCACCAGTCGCGATCGATGAGTGCAGCCCACGATCCGAACGTGGCGACGGCCTTCTTCTCCAACGGTGTGCTGGCCTGGGGACTGGCTGCCTGCGGCACCGCCCAGCTCTCGAAGCTGGTGATCGAACTGGTGGTCCACCGCCGCTGGCGGCCCGCCGTGCTGGTCGAGACCGGTGGCATGCCCTCCAGTCATTCGGCGCTGATGACCGGCACCACCGCCGCCATCGGTTGGCAGCTCGGCTTTGCCGATCCCCTCTTTGCCCTGGCGTCTGCCCTCTGCTTCGTGGTGCTCTACGACGCCAGCGGCGTGCGCCGCGCCGCCGGGCAGATCGCCAGCCGGGTCAATGGGCTGCCCGATCACCTCTGGCTGGAGCGGGATGGGGGGGGCGTTGATGTCAATGTTGCCATCAAGCCGCTCAAGGAAAACCTCGGCCATACCCGACTCGAGGTGCTGGCCGGCAGCGTCATGGGTCCGGCCGTGGCCCTGCCCGGCCTCAGCCTGGTGGGCTCTCCGCTCGATCTTGCGGCGTGGATCGCTGATGCACTGAGCGGCGGCGCCAGCCTGGGTTGAGCAGAGCCTCCCGCAGCTCGGCCGCAGCAGCACCCGCAGACAACGGCGAGGGGCTCACCGCCGATCAGCACCAGGCCCTGACCGCCTTCGCCACCTGGCTGGAGGCCCCCGCCGACGGCACCCCCTTCGTGCTGCAGGGCTTCGCCGGTACCGGCAAGACCTTCCTGTCGATGCGGTTTCTGGCGCTGGCGGAGGCCGCCTGCCTCTGCTGGACCGTGGTGGCGCCGACCCACAAGGCCGTGGGGGTGCTGCGTCACCATCTGCAGCGGCAGGGCCTGCAGCCCACCTGGTATCCCTCCACGATCCACCGGTTGCTGCGCCTGAAACTGCGGCGGGAGCGGGATCTGGAACGCTGCGAGGAAACGGAGCAGACCGCCGCCGCCCTTGAATCGCTGGGGCTGGTGCTGGTCGACGAGGCCTCGATGGTGGATGGCACCTTGCTGGAGATCACCCTGCGCTGTGCCCATCCGTTCCGCACCCGGTTGGTGTTCGTGGGCGATCCGGCCCAGCTGCCGCCGGTGGGGGAGCCGAGCAGTCCGGTGTTCGCGATCGGGCGGGCCCAGGGAGCGGCCCTGCAGCAGGTGGTGCGCCATCAGGGACCGGTGCTGCGCCTGGCCGAGGGGGTGCGGCTCGGAGCCCTGCCCTGTCGCCAGCCGCCACCCCTGCGGCCCCTGTGCAGCCCCCAGGGACAGGTGGCGTTGCTGGACCGGCGCGCCTGGCTCACGGCCGCCCAGGCGGCGCTGCAAGGCTCCGCCGCAACGGCCGACCCCGATCAGGTCCGGATCCTCTGCTACACCAACCGGCGGCTGGAGCAACTGGTGCCGATCGCCCGCCGAGCCCTGCATGGAAGCATGGCCGATCAGCTGCCGGTGCTCCCCGGTGAGGTGCTGATCAGTCGCACCGCCGTGATGGCACCGGCCTGCCGCGAGGGGGCGGAGGCGGCAGAGGAGCCCGACATGGTGCTGGGCTCCAACCGCGAGCTGGTGGTGCAGGACGTGCAGCCCGAGCGCTGCGATCTGCGCGACTTCGGCGTCGAGGAGGCACCCTTGATCGACACCCTGACGGCTGCGGTGGAAGCGGGTGAAACCCAGCTGCAGCTGCGCCTGCTGCCGCCGATCGGCTCCTCCGGCCGTGGGGCCCTCGAGGCGGTGCTGACCAAGCTGCGCCAGGAGGCGCGCGAGGCCGGCCGCAAGGGCGGCAAGGCGCTCTGGCGGCGGTTCTTTCTGGTGCGCGATGCCTTTGCCTCCCTGGGGCCGGCGGCCGTGCTCACGGTCCATCGCAGCCAGGGCAGCACCTTCGGCGAGGTGTTCGTCGATGGGGATGTCTTCTGGCCCCAGGATGAACGGCTGCGGCGTCAGCTCGTTTATGTCGCGGTGAGTCGGGCCGCTGAGTCGGTCTCCCTGGCTGCGGGTCCAGGCAACCCCGCCGAGCAGGAGCAGTGGCGACGCTGGCTCGAGGGGGGATGACGTCTCCTGCAGACGTCGCAACCCGGAGGGGTTGCAACCTGCAGATATTGCTCAGCTCATCGGCAGCAGCAGGCCGTCAATGCCCTGCCAACCGAGATAGCCAGCCAATAGAAGGCTGACCCCCGCCACGATCAGTTCGCCCCGTTCAAACAGCCAGGTCTTGGCCCGCTTCAGCAGCGGCAGCACACGATCACTGCCCAGCAGCAGCACGGCGGCAAAGGGCACCAGCAGCAGCACGGTGCTGGCAAGGCTGAACAGCACGGTGATCAGCGCTTCCTGGCCCCGGCCCAGGCCAGAAGCCAGCAGGCTGCCGGCCGTCTTGGCATAGAGGAACAGGTCTTCGGGGCTGATCACCTGCAGCACGCCACTCAGTCCCAGCAACAGCGGCAGAGGCATGGCGCAGAAACGGTCCAGCTGGCTGGTCCAGCTGGGGGGCTGATCACCGGCGGCGCTGCGGCCCAGCAGTTCGCGCAGGCCCAGGGCCAGCAGGGCTCCGGCTCCGAGCAGATCGAGGCCGGTTCGATGGACCGAGCCCTTCTCCATGCCCAGCAGCAGGCCGTGCCCGATGGTCACCAGCAGAGTCACGGTGAGCACGGAGGTGAACAGCCAGCCCGCCACGAACCAGCCGCCCCGCCGCAGGGGGTGTGGACCGAGCAGCAGCAGGAACAGCAGCCCGAGATGGACCGGCGAGAACCCCACCGCCAGTGCGAAGGCGCCGAGCTCGCCCAGCAGGGCGGCGGGCAACGAAACGGACGATGCGGCGTTAGCAAGGATGGACATGGGTCGGTCGCTGCCTTCAGGGCCACTGCACCGGGGCATTCCAGCGCAGGATCACCCGTTGCTCCCGTTCCTGACCGAGCACACCGATACAGGCCGTGTCCAGCGCCAGCAGGGAACCGCCGGCCGCGCCCAGCCCCAGCCAGGTGCCGGCAAGGCTGCGCAGGAGATGGCCGTGGGCGAAGAGGGCCACCCGCGTGGGGGCAGCGGCAGGCCCGGGGTTCGCTCCAGCGGAGATCGGCGCTGCCGCCAGAGCAACGGCCTGGGCGATCACCCGCCGGCAACGCTGCTCCACGGCCTCCAGGGTTTCCCCCTCAGGGCAGGGATGGCTCCAGACCGTCCAGCCCGGAACGGAACGGCGGATCTCGGCGGTGGTGATCCCCTCATAGGCGCCGTAATCCCACTCCTGAAGGTCGTCGCAGGGGCTGGCCTGTCCGGCCAGACCGGCCAGCTCGCAGGTGCGCAAGGCCCGCTGCAAGGGGCTCACCAGCACCGCCGTGAAGCGATAGCGAGCCAGAAGCGGTTCCAGGGCACGGGCTTCCTCCTCCCCTTCCGGCAGCAGGGGCAGATCGGTTCGGCCGGTGTGGCGGCCGCTGCGAGCCCAGGCGGTGGCGCCATGACGCAGCAACCACAGTTCCAGAGGCGCAGCAGCGGGCAAGGAGGAGCCTGTGGATGTCGCCTTGGTGGAGTCGATCAGGAGCGCACCTCAAACCAGTCTTCGCCGGTGACCGGGATCTGGCTGGTCACCACCCGGTTGACGCGGGCATGGAGCGGGCCCTTGTCACACCAGAGTCTGAAGTCGTTGAGCTGGCTGAGCTGGCCTTCCGCTTCAATCTCCACCGTGCCATCGGGTCGGTTCCGCACCCAGCCAGCCAGACCCAGGCCCACCGCAGCGCGGCGACAGGCCTCGCGGTAGCCGACCCCCTGCACCACACCCTGGGCAATCAGGCGCCAGCGCATCAGGGGTGAGGCCGTGGGCGGCTCCCGGCGGCTCACGAAACTGGACGAAGTGTCAGGGGCGCGGCGCGGACGGCTGCGGCGGCCAGGCGTCTCGGTATCTTCGGGCAACCAGCCCAGTGGAGATGCAGCCAGGAAGCGTGCATCGTGCCGCTCGTCCATCCCTCCGCCCTCCGCGGATTTCCCCAGCCTTCAAGCTGCCACAGCCGGTCGCAGCTGGCTACGTCGCGCGACATTTCGGGATCATCTGTGAGCTGCCAGCGATGGAATTCATGGCCCACCAGCCGCTCTCCGCGGCGCACCAGCAGCCCGTCCCGTTCCCCCACGGCCTCCCGATAGCCGAGGCTGAGGCTGCCGCGACGGGCCGAGAAGGGCAGCAGCCCCGCCATCCCATGGCGGCGACCCTGCTGGTCTTCCAGAGAGCGGCCCAGCAGCAGCAGTCCGCCGCACTCCGCCACAAGGGGCACACCGGCGGCCGCGGCCTGCCTCAAGGCGCCGAGGCTGCGGTGAGCCGCCGCCAGCGCCGGGGCGTGCAGCTCCGGATAGCCACCGGGCAGCACCACAGCGCGGCAGCCGGCTGGCAGGGGCTCATCCGCCAACGGGCTCCAGGCCCGAGCCTCCAGGCCGAGGGCCCCCAGCAGTTCGGTGGCTTCCGGATAGCGGAAATGGAAGGCGGCATCGCTGGCGATCGCCAGCGGCAGGGGGGCGCCCTTGAGAGCGTCCCCTGCAGAGTCAGTGGCCACCGGCGTGAGGCACCAGCGGATCGGATCCTGCTGCTGGGGCAGGGCAGCCGGCGGTGAAAGCAGCGGCCAGACCCGCTCCAGGTCGAGATGGTGCTCCGCCAGCGCGGCCCAGGCCGCTTCCCGCGCGTCCAGGTCGTTGACTTCCTGCGGTGGCAGCAATCCCAGATGACGGGAGGGAAGCTCCAGGGCGGGCGACACCGGCAGAATCCCCAGCAGGGGCACGGCGATGGCATCGAGGGCCTCCCGCAGCAGGGCACGATGCCGGTCGCTGGCGACGCGGTTCAGCACCACCCCGGCCAGCCGCACCGGCGGTGGCCCGTGATCCCGGAAGCCCCGCACCAGGGCTGCGATCGAACCAGCCTGCCGCGAGGCTTCCACCACCAGCACCACCGGCAGATCCAGCAGGTCGGCCACCTCGGCTGAACTGCCCGCACTGGTGGGGCCGCGGCCATCGAACAGGCCCATGACCCCTTCCACCAGGCAGAGGTCGGCCCGGCTGCCATGCCAGTGGAAACTGCGGCGCACCCACTCGGGGCCACACAGCAGGGTGTCGAGGTTGCGGCAGGGCTGGCCGCTGACACGAGTCAGCAACTGCGGGTCGAGGTAGTCAGGCCCCACCTTGAAGGGCTGAATCCGCAGGCCCCGCCGCCGGGCCAGTGCTGCCAGGGAGAGGCTGAGCAGGGTCTTGCCGCTGCCGCTGGAGGGGGCGGCGATCAGGCAGGCCATGGGGTTGGGATGTCCGGCCCCGGGCCGGTTGCTCAGTCGGGCAGCAGCTTGGCAGCCAGAGGGGCGGCAGCGGCCAGCAGGGGGTTGGTGCTGTCGTGACCGCCGGACAGCAGGCGGGCCACCTCCATCTCCTCGCTTTCCGAGGGCACCGGCACCACCTCCTCAGCCAGCTCCATGCTGGCCACACCGCCGGCCTCGAGCCGCATGCAGCCACCGGATTCCGAGCAGAGAATCACGCACAGAGGTGGTCGGCCGATCGGTTCGCAGATCAGGCGCAGACCCACCAGGCTGCCCGGGTGGGTCTTGGGCACGCCCACCGGTACGGGCATCTGGCGGAAGCGCACCGCCACCCCATCGGTGCGCACAAAGTCAGCGCCGATCCCCTCGCCGAGGTCATCGCCTCCCACCCGGTAGCTGCTTTCGAGGTGCCAGCCGAGTCGATCGGCGATCCAGGCGGCCAGCAGCAACCCCTTCACCGGATGGGTTCCTTCCACGTCGATGTCGAGCTGCACCACATGGTTGAGCGCATCCCGGCGACTGGGGGGATCGAACACCATTGCCAGCGATTCGCGCCAGCTGCGCAGCCGCAGCCAGTTGAGATCATTGAGTGCCTGGCCGGCCTCGATCCGCTCCTCCAACACATCGAGGCAGCGCCGCGGCCGCCCCATGGAGCTGTCCACGATCAGCCGCCGTGCCACCGGTGCCAGGGATTCGAGCATCTCGGGGGCTTCGTCGAGGTAGCCGTTCCACCACACCCAGCAGGGCAGATCACTTCCCACCAGCGGGTTGACCAGATCCAGGCCCTGCTGCAGGGCGGCCATGCCACCGCGCAACACCACCACATCGCCGCAGGCCGGTCGGGTGCCGCCATCTTCAGGCAAGGGGCAGTAGGCCGCCACCAGGGTCTCCAGGGCTTCGGCCGGCTCCAGGGTGGGAGCCAGGGTGATCAGTCGACGGGGCATGTGGGCGCTGATCGCCCCATCCACATGGCGGCCGCGCAGATCGTTGGCCTTGCGATCGCCGGGCTGCTGGCCGAGGGACCAGGCCAGATCCGGCGCCAGCGGGGCCGTGCTGGGCGGCAGGCCGCAGTCGGGTACGGCGGCGACGGCCTCACGCACCAGGTCGTCACTGAGCAGGCCGGTGATCGGGCCATCGAGGCGGCCGGTGCGGATCAGGTGCTGCTCCAGCCAGGCCGGATCCCAGACCAGCAGGGTGAAGGTGGCGGCGCCGCTGGAGCCCTCGAGGTTGTGGGTCCAGAGGCGTTCCAGGTAAGGAGTCACCTCGGAGGGAGGTAGTTCCAGGGGCGCCTGAAGGGTGAGCTGGGTGGACATGGTGAACAGACGGAGGGCGCGGGATCTGAAGCGTTGGGGGTTGGTCTGGAGACTTCAGGGACGGCGCCAGGCCAGCTCGTCGTCGGCCAGCAGGCTGTCGGCTGCGGCGGGTCCCCAGGTGCGGGCTTCGTAGGGATGCACCGGCAACTGCCAGGGGGCTTCTTCGATCAGCTCCAGCAGGGGTGTGTAGAGGCGCCAGGCGGCCTCCACCTCGTCGCTGCGGGTGAACAGGGTGGCGTCGCCCAGCATGGCGTCGGCCAGCAGGCGCACATAGCCCTCGTCGGAGGGTTCTCCGAATGACTCGTCGTAAGAGAAGCCCATATCCACCGGACGGCTGCGCATGCCTGAGCCCGGTGCCTTCACCTCGAAGCGGAACTCGGCCCCCTCATCGGGCTGAATGCGCAGGATCAGCTGGTTGGGGGTGGGGGCACCCCCAGCCGCATCGAAGAGGTGAACCGGTGCCTGGCGGAAGGTGAGCACCACTTCCGAGAGGCGTTTGGGCAGCCGTTTGCCGGTGCGGAGGTAAAAAGGGACCCCCTGCCAGCGCCAGTTGTTGATGAACAGCTTCATGGCCACATAGGTCTCGGTGGTGCTGTTCGGATTCACTCCCGGTTCCTGGCGATAGCCGCTCAGGGGCCTGGTGGCGCTGCCACCAGCGGCGTACTGGCCGCGGACGCAACACTTCCAGGGTTCTGCCTCATTGGCCAGCTGGGCGGCCTGAAGCACCTTGGCCTTCTCGTTGCGCATCGCCTCGGGATCGAAGCGACCCGGCGGCTCCATGGTGGTGAGCGCCAGCATCTGGGTGAGGTGGTTCTGCACCATGTCCCGCAGGGCACCCGAGGTTTCGTAGTAACCGGCCCGTTCTTCCACGCCCACGGTTTCGGCGGCGGTGATCTGGACGTTGTCGATGTAGTTGCGGTTCCAGATCGGCTCGAAGATCGTGTTGGCGAAGCGCAGAACAAGGATGTTCTGGACCGTTTCCTTACCGAGGTAGTGGTCGATCCGGAAGACCTGGCGCTCCTTGGCACAGGCCTGCACGATGCGGTTGAGCTCCTGGGCGCTGCCGTAATCACGGCCGAAGGGCTTCTCGATCACCACCCGGCTGCGCTGCGGATCCTCGAGCAGGCCAGCCGCCGCCAGGGCACGGCAGCCACTGCCGTAGTGGGCAGGCGAGACCGAGAGGTAGAAGGTGCGGTTGCCACGGGTGGCCCGTTGCCGATCGATCTGATCGAGACGCTGGCCAAGGCGCACCACGTCGGCGGGCTGCTCCAGATCCACAGGCTCGTAGAACAGGCCGGAGGCGAACTGGGCCCAGGCCTGCTGGTGCTGTTCCACTTCCTCGGCCAGGGCCTCCGCCATGCGGCTGCGGAATTCCTCGTCGCTCCAGGGACGGCGGGCACAACCCAGCACGGCAAATTCGCTGGGCAGGCGGCGCTGGCGGAACAGCTCGAACAGAGCCGGGATCAGCTTGCGGTGGGTGAGATCCCCGCTCGCCCCGAAGATCACCAGACATTGCGGCGGGATCACCCGCTCCTGACGGAGCCCGACCCGGAGCGGATTGGTGAGGGTGACGGTCATCGCGTGGGATCCAGGCGCCTGTTCCCTCCTGTTTAACGAGGGCGGGGCTCCATCGCTGGAGCGCATCGGTTTTCGGCGGCTTCTGTCGGGAATCCCTGATCATGGCCGCGCCTGTCGCTTCACAATCCGCGCAGGTTCCGGCCGCTCAGGCATGACCCGTGCTCACAACACGCATGGGCCGCAAACAACAACCACAAAGAATGGCCTCAAACAGAGATAAAATGCTGGCCATAAAAAAGTCCGCCAAAGGCGGACTTGTCTGTTCTGAAGGCCTGATTGATTTGGGTCAAACGATTGTTGACGTTCGAAGCAGATCTGCGGATCAATCCGGTCTCGTTCAGTAGGTCTCGACGTGCCAGCGCTCGGCCTTCTTGAGCTGGGGACGCAGCTCAGACCAGTTGATTCCCTTGGCCGAGGCAGCGGCGGTCATGGCCTCGTCGATGCCGGGTTCCATGCCGCGCAGACCGCACATGTAGACGTGCGTCTTGGGATGTTCGATCATGGTGAAGATCTCATCGGCATGCTCGAGCACCCGATCCTGGATGTACATCCGGCCGCCCTTGGCATTCTGCTGCTCACGGCTGATCGCCTTGGTGTAGCGGAAGTTGTCGGGATACTGGCTCAGATAGTGCTCGAAGTCGGCGTCATACAGCAGGTTGGGGGTCTTGGGGACTCCCATGAACAACCAGGCCTTGCCCCGGAAGTTCCAGCCGTTCTTCTCGCGCTCGGTCGGTTCGAACATGCGACGCAGATAGGCCCGCATCGGAGCGATGCCGGTTCCGGTGGCCAACATGATCACGTTCGCCTCTTCATCCTCGGGAAGAAGCATCTCCTTACCCACCGGGCCGGTGATCTTCACCTTGGCGCCCGGTTCGATATCGCAGAGGAAGGTGGAGCAGACGCCGTTGATGGTCTCACCGTCCTTTTCGTACTGAAGCTGACGCACGCACAGCGACACGGTGTGGCCCGCCATGTTGTCGCCATGGCGGGTGCTGGCGATCGAATAGAGGCGCAGCTTGTGGGGCTTGCCGTTGGCGTCGCTGCCGTCGGGAATGATGCCGATGCTCTGGCCTTCCACGTAGTGGAGCTGGGGATCACCGCCGGCCAGATCAAACGTGATGTGGTTCACCCGGCCGATGGCGCCTTCCGCCAGGAGGCTGTAGTTCTCGGTGACAGTGCCGACGAAAGGGGATTTCGGCTTGTAGAGGTTGACCGGCACGGCGGCGTGGCTCGGAGCTGCTTTCACGGATTTGGGTGCTGGGGATGGGGCCTCGGGGGCAGGAGCGGCAGCCGGAGCCGGCTCAGCCTGGGTGGCTCCCTGGTCGGCGGGAACAACGGCCGTGATGCGTCCACCCTGCTGGGCGATGGTCTGGACCAGGGCCTGCATCCGGTTGTAGGGGACGGTGAAACGACGCTCCCCCTGGCGCTGCCGGCCCACCCCAAAGCCTTGGACCACAACGGTGAACATCCGCCCATCGGACTGAGTGGCAGCGCTGGTGGAGACACGCATTCGAGCTCAGTCCTCTCAAAAATCGGTTTGATCATAGAGAATCTGTGCCTGCCACTCCCAATCGCGGTTAGGGTTGCAGCTTCCAGGCCGATCCCACTCCAGAGTGCTCGGCTGGCGCCAACCCTCCCCACGAACCGTTCTGGTGCAGCCCTTGGCCACCGTTTCCGTTCCCGTCTCCCTCTCCCGCGCCCTGCAACTCCCCTCCAGCGAACCCAGTTGCAGACTCGACACCATCCAGCAGGAGATGGAGCGTCTTCCCCAAGGGACCAGGCGGCTCGCGGTCCAGTTGCGTCTTGATCTGGATCCTGGCTGGCTCTGGACCGTTCTCACCGATTACGAAGGGCTCTGCCGCTTCATCCCCAACCTGGCAGTCTCGCGGCTGCTCTGGCGCCGAGGCTGCACTGTGGGTCTGGAGCAGATCGGGACCCAGCAGTTCTGCGGTCTGCGTTTCAGCGCGGCGGTGGAGCTGGAGCTTCAGGAGCGTCAGCCTGAGGGGCGTCTGGATTTTCGAATGGTGCGTGGCGATTTCCGTCGCTTCGAGGGGGCATGGATCGTGGACCGGGATTCCTCCGGCACCTCCCTGCTGTACGAATTGCTGGTGCAAGGCAAACCCGGCATGCCGATCGGCCTGATCGAGCAGCGTCTGCGCGACGATCTCGCCGCCAATCTGCGTGGAGTCCAGCAGGAGGCCCTCAGGCGAGCAGCCCTGCAGGCCTGAGTCAACGGTTCTGCCCCTGAATCCGCGCCACTGCAGAAAGCCTGCAACGTGGCAAACCAAATCTGGCTCAGAAGGAAGATGCCAGATTGGAATGCAGAACGTCTGAGCACAAAAAAAGCGGCTTTCATGCCGCTGATCTTGCATACCCCCAAGGGGATTCGAACCCCTGTCGCCTCCGTGAAAGGGAGGTGTCCTAGGCCTCTAGACGATGGGGGCATGGACTCGGTGGGAACGGTTAGATGCCGCCTCGCCGATGGAGAGAACCTACGGTTCGGACGGACCCTTCGTCAAGCTGAAACGCCGGGCCGCAATCCCTTTGCCGAGGGTGTCTAGCTGGAAGGGTTAGGCGAACGCACCTGGCCATTCCAGACAGGAACGGTGACATGGAAACAGGCTCCACGCTCGGGCTCCGAGACCACCCAGATGCGGCCACCATGCACTTCAGCGATGCGGCGGCACACCGCCAGCCCAACCCCATAGCCGGATGTGCTGCCGGAGGTCTGGGGTAGGCGCACCCTGTCCTGGAAGATCCGTTCCTGCTCGTCGTCGGGGATGCCAGGGCCGCTGTCGCAGACGATCACCTCCACCCACTGGCTGGTGCGGTGCCAGAGGCGAAAACTGACGCGGCCTCCACCGGGTGTGTACTTGAAGGCGTTCTCCAGCAGGTTGAGGAACACCTGGCGCATGCGGCGTGGATCGGCAAACACATCCGGCAAGTCACCGGGGATGTCGGTGACCAGTTCCACTTCCCGGCCCACCCAGAGCTTCTCGAGTTCAAGGATGGCCTCCGCTGCCACATGACCCAGGGCGAGGCGCTGGGGATTGAACAGGGCTTCCCAGCGGGTGGTGCCCACCTCGAGTAATTCCTTGGAGAGAGACTCCATGTCGTCGAAACGTCGACGCAAGACGTCCCGAAAGCGGATCTCATCGATCTGGCCGAGGCAGTGGCTCTGCAGCGCCAGTTTGGCCACCGTGAGCGGGGTTCGCAGCTCGTGGGCCACCATCCGCAGCAGCTTTTCCTGGCCTTCCAGGCGTTCAATCAGGGTCTCGTTCTCCTGCCTCATCACCAGGAGCTGATCTTCCAGAAGCTGCTCGCGCGGTGTACGGCCACTGTCGACCAGGGGGGTCTCAAGCCCGACGGCCAGGGTGGCCGCGACCTCAGCCTGTTGCCAGCGCGGCACCCAGTTGCGCAGCTGCTGGGTGAGGGTGTTGCCAGCAAACACCTGCTTCGGAGCAGGCTCAAGTTTCACCAGGGCGGGTGTGGCCACCAGACGGTGCAGCTCCAGCAGCTCCGGATGCAGCACCGGATCCACGACCTCCAATCGCAGGTCCGCGGTGCAGTCCTCGCTTTTGAGATAGCGCATCAGGCTGCGCAGATCGGGTCCGGCCAGGTGCTGACGCGTGGCCACCAGCAGGAGTCTCAGCCCCCTGACAGGCGCTTCGGGGCCGTGATCTTCCGCAGCGGAGGGTGGCCACTGGTGGGGTGGCGAACCGGCATGGTCAGCAGTGTCGCGCAAGCGTTCGCCGCTTACGGGGGCATTCAGCACAGGTTCCGCCGCCACAGCCGCGCCTCCCAGGCAGCAGAGTCCACCCTATGCCGGGTGGCCAATCTGGCAGAACCCGTCTAGACCGTGGCGAGGGGAGGGCAGGCCCGATCCAGACCTCCAAACCGAGCTCCATTCATGCATCCTCTGATCGGCAGAAGGATTCCCGTCTCGGAGGGGGGCATGCCCGCACCGATTCACCGCAGCCGCATCCAGCTCGACAGCAGCCTGCGGCGCTGGTTCCACCGCAACCTGGGGCTGTGGCGGTCGCGGCGCACGCTCTACTTTCCCGACGACGAGATCCTGCAGCTCGATATCCAGCTGCGCATCGAGGAGATCAGCCCCTCGATCGAGGGCGAGACCGCCTACCGCTTCACCTGGTGGTCGGAGCACGCCGAGGGCCTGATCGAGCGCAAGCCTGGCTACCAGCGTGCGGGCTCAATCACCGCCCACCTCTGTGGGCACCAGTTGCAAGGGTCCTGCGGCTACCCGTTCAGGTCTCCCACTGAATCCCAGCTCCGCCAGGTCGACGAGCATGAACTCATCCTGAAATCCATCGACGAGGGCTGGCAGATCCTCGATCACATCCGCCTGGTGGATCAGGATCGTTTCCGGGCCCGCTCGATCTATGCCTGGTTGGACGGCAGCCTCCACCTGGTGGAGACCCATCACGATTCCCGTCTGCCAAGCGACACGCTTGCGGCTGTCCCGTCCGACTGACGGCCCAGGAACGATGCAGCAGCATGGAGGCTCACCATGGCCAGAGTCTTGACCTCCCTGCTAAGCCGTCGTTTTTCCCTGCTGGTTACTCCTCTTCTGGCCGCCCCTCTTCTGACACTCCCCCTGGTGCTGGATCCTTTGGCCGCCCTGGCGGCTCCTGCCACCGAGGAGGAGATGTCGCTCTACACCCGCATCGCGGCGGTGAATGTCTGCATCGCCCGCTCAGCCGGGGTGGAATTCGACAAGGCCGTGAGCATCGCTGGTGAGACCATCGCCCAGCTGATCCAGGGCCAGCACGATGGCGCCATCCAGCAGGTCGGCAGCAAGCCCCTCTCGATCGAGGAGCTGCGGCGCGGTTCGATCAATTCGGCCGTGCTTGGGGCTTCCGAGGTGTGCCCCAAGGATGTGCCACCCGAGGTGATGAAAAAGGTGCAGGAGGCTCTCAAGCAGAGCGAGGCAGCTCCAGCGCCTCGGGGCGCGGCCGCCCCGGGGCCCACGGCCCAATAGGTCGAGTTGTCTCAACCGTCGCAAGGCTCAGCCCCGCGCGGTTTCTGTTCTTTCGCTGGCCATCCAGGCCGATTCCCCCCGCTCTGCCAACTCCATGGCCGTTGTGCGCCTCGCGGACTACCGTCCCGCGCCCTTCCTTCTGGATCGCGTCGACCTGACGGTGCGGCTGTTCCCTGACCACACGGAGGTGGAGGCAGCGCTGGCGTTCCGGCCCAATCCGGCGGCCGTGCCGACGGAAGACGGCCATCCCGAGTCCCTGCTGCTGCAGGGGCTCGATCTTGAGCTGCTCGATCTCAGCCTCGATGGCGAGCCCGTCGCCGCGGCGGCGATCCAGCACATGCAAGGGCAGTTGCGGATCCTGGAGCCACCAGCGCGGCCGTTCCTGTTGCACAGCCGCGTTCGCCTGCACCCCGAGACCAACACAACCCTGGAAGGCCTGTACGTGAGTGGCGGGCTCTACACCACCCAGTGCGAAGCCGAGGGGTTCCGGCGCATCACCTTCCACCCCGACCGCCCGGATCTGCTCAGCCGCTTCCGGGTGCGGATCGAAGCAAATCGCTCCGCCTGCCCGGTGCTGCTCTCCAATGGCAACTGTGTCGAAACCGGAAGTCTCGAGGCCGAAGCGGGCAGCGAAGCCGAACGCCACTACGCCATCTGGGACGATCCCTTCCCCAAACCCTCCTATCTGTTCGCCCTGGTGGCCGGACGCCTTGAGGAGGTGCGCGATCAGTTCACCACAGCCTCGGGTCGTTCCGTGCTGCTGCGGATCCACGTGGAACCGGGCGACAGCCCCTACACCGGCCATGCCATGGCTTCGCTCAAACGGGCGATGGCCTGGGATGAACAGGTGTACGGCCTGGAGTACGACCTCGATGAGTTCAACATCGTCGCGGTGCGCCACTTCAACATGGGCGCGATGGAAAACAAGAGCCTGAATATCTTCAATTCCAAGCTGGTGCTGGCCGATGCCGAAACCGCCACCGATGCGGAACTGGAGCGGATCGAGAGTGTGATCGCACACGAATACTTTCATAATTGGACCGGCAATCGCATCACCTGTCGCGACTGGTTCCAGCTCTCGCTCAAGGAGGGGCTGACCGTCTTTCGCGATCAGTGCTTCAGCGCGGACCTGCATGGAGCGGCCCTGAAGCGAATCGAGAATGTCTCGCTGCTGCGCAATACCCAGTTCCGCGAAGATGCCGGCCCCACGGCCCATCCGGTGCAGCCGGATCACTACCAGGCGATCGATAACTTCTATACCACCACGATCTACGAAAAGGGATCGGAACTGATTCGCGCTCTGCACACGCTGCTTGGTGCCGAGACCTTCCAGCGCGGCATGGCCCTCTATGTGGAGCGCCATGACGGCACCGCGGCCACCTGCCAGGACTTCGTGCAGGCGATGGAAGACGCAGCGGCCGGCTCTGCCAGCTTCGATTTCGCCCAGTTCCGGCGTTGGTACCACCAGGCCGGCACGCCGGTGCTGCAGGTGAACCGCCGCTGGGATGGTGCGGCGGGGGTGCTGGAGCTCACCCTGCGGCAGCACACCCCGCCCACGCCGGGCCAGCCCGACAAGCAGCCCCTGGTGATTCCGCTGGTGCTGGGCCTGGTGGATCGGGCGGGCCAGCCCCTGCCCCTGCGCCTGGCCGGGGAGTCGCCCTCGCAGGCGGCCGCCGCCGAGCTTCAGGGCGCCTGGGGCAAGGAGAGCCGCCTGCTGGTGATCGATCAGGCGGAACAGCAGCTGCGCTTCGAGGGCTTGCCGCCGGAGGGCCATCCGCCGGCCCTGTCGTTGCTGCGGGGTTTCTCGGCTCCGGTTCGGCTGGAGATCGGCCGTTCCACCGCCGAGCTGGTGCATCTGCTGGCCAGCGACAGCGACCCTTTCGCTCGCTGGGATGCGAGCCAGGTGTTGCTGCGCAAGGCCCTGGTCGCCCGAGCCAGCGGGCAGCCCCATGACCAGCTGGAGGAGGAACTGATCGATGCCTTCGGCCGCATCCTCAGCGATCCCTCCCTCGCGGAGGCGAGCCGCAGCATCCTGTTGGTCGCTCCTGGGATGGCGGAGCTGGAGGAGGCCATGGTGGAACCTGATCCTCCGGCTCTGGTCGCTGCCGGGCTGGCCCTCCAGCGCCGCTTCGGTGAGGCCCATGCGGAGCTGCTGGCCCACACCCTGGAACGCTGCCGGGCCTATTGGGGGATGGAATGGCCGCAGGGCAGCGGCGCCCGCATGCTCACCGGCCGGATCTGGGCCTGGCGGATCGCCGCCGGCGACGGGGCGATGGCAGCAATGGCCCGGGATGCGGTGCACGGGCCATCGATGACCCTGTCCCGTTGCGGACTGCAGGCGCTGCAGGCCCATGCCATCCCGGAGCGGCAGGAGGCGATGGCGGCCTTCTTTGAGCGCTGGCAGGACCGGCCCGTGATCCTCGATGCCTGGTTCGCCCTGGAGGCCGGGGCGCCCTTCGCCGATGGCCTGGAACGGGTGGCGCGTCTGCTGGAGCACCCGCGCTTCGATCCCATGGCTCCCAATTCCGTCCGGGCGGTGCTGGGCGGCCTGGCAGGCAACGCGGTGGTCTTTCATGCCGCCGATGGCCGTGGCTACCGCTTCCTGACGGAGCAGATCGCCGCCCTCGACGGCCGCAACCCGATCACGGCCTCACGCCTGGCGAAGGTGTTCAGCCGCTGGCGGAGTTATGGCCCCGAGCGGCGCGAGCGAATGGCCGAGGCCCTGAACCTGTTGGCGGCCGCACCGTTGTCCTCCAACACCCGCGAGGTGGTGGAGCAGTGCCTGGGCTGAGGGCGCTTCAGCGGGCACAGCACGATGGCCGAGGCGAGCCGCGGCTCAGCGAAACAGCCTTCAGCGAAAGATCTGCCCATGCAGTCGGCGGAAAGCGGCCTTCCTCTGGGCGCCCCCCTCCGGTCCGGCGTGCTGGCCCCAGAGCCCTTCCCAGTAGAAGTAAATGACGCCGTGGCCCCGCTGGGCCGCCAGGCGCGCCTTCTCCTCCAGCTGGCTCATCGGCGGCGTGCGGCCCCCGAAGCCGGCCAGGATGCCGATCTCCACCGGCATGCCCCACTGCCGCGCCTTCACCAGGGCCGGCTGATTGAGATCCTTGGCGAAACCGGCCACGGAATAGGCGTAGTTCTGCACCACCAGGTCGTCGATCAGTTCCCCCAGCGCCCACAGCTCCCAGTCCTGCAGCCAGTGGTTGTAGGCGAAACGGAACGGGCCGGGCGAGAGGCTCACCACCGTGCGCCGATCCCGATCCAGCTTGCCGAGGGAGCTGCGCAGATCCCGCAGCAGCCCGGTGAGTTGCTGCCGCCGCCAGCGCATCCAGTCCCGGTCGGTGGCGTTGTCGGGTGGTTCGCGGCCGGTCTCGGCGCGGTAGAGCGCCCGGGTGTAGGGGTCGTAGCCCAGATCCACGGGCCAGGCGAAGTGGTCGTCGAGCTGGATGCCGTCCACTCCGCAGCGCTGCACGATCTCGCTGACCAGACCGATGAAGCGGCTGCGCACTCCCGGATGGGCCGGATTGAGCCACACTCGCAGGTCCTTCAGCGGCGATGTGCGCAGATCGGCGCCATGCATCGCATAGAGGCTGCTGCCATCGCGCCGCTGGAGCAGCCACTCAGGATGGCGGCGTACCACCTCCGCATCGGCCGGCTCCATCAGGCCGTATTCGAACCAGGGAATCACCTGCAGGCCGCGGCGCTGGGCGGCTTGGGTGAGCCGGCAGATCGGATCGAGGTCGGCACCGGCCCGCAGCAGGGCCGGCTCCATGGGCGCCCAGCGGCTGCGGTGGAAAGTGGTGCCTCGGCTCCAGACGTTGGGGTAGAGGGTGTTGAAGCCGGCATCGGCGAGCTCCTGAACCGCCCGCTCGATCCTGCCGGCGTCGTAGTACAGCGGGCTCGGACTGTTCGTGAGCCACACCCCGACACGCCGGCCACCACTGGCCTGCAGCAGATCCTGCAGGCGCGGGCGGGGTTGGGACTGCGGCGCGGAGCGATTGGGGGCCGGAGCTCGCCGATCGCGCTCCCCCGCACCGGTTGGGACGGCCGCAGGGCCGCAGACGAAGGCTGCTGCCAGCGCCAGGGCGCCGCCCAGTCTCAGCAGCCTGTAGAGGGGATGCTGCGACTCAGCGGAACATCGAGCTGACGGAGCTCTCTTCATGAATACGCCAGATCGCTTCTCCAAGCATGTTGGCCACCGAGAGAACCTGGAGCTGCGGGAACGAGCGCTCCGGGACCAACGGGATGCTGTTGGTCACCACCACTTCTTCGAACAGGCCAGGGGTGGAGAGGCGCTCCACCGCCGGCGGCGAGAACACGGCATGGGTGGCGCAGGCGAGCACCCGGGCAGCACCCCGTTCCCGCAGCAGCTTGGCGCCCTGGTAGATGGTGCCGCCGGTGTCGATCATGTCGTCGATCAACACGGCGGTTTTGTCGGCCACATCCCCGATCACGGTGAGGCTCTCGGCCACGTTGTGACCACTGCGCCGTTTGTCGATGATCGCCAGGGGGGCATCGTTCATCTGCTTGGCGAAGGCGCGGGCCCGGGCCACCCCACCCACATCCGGCGACACCACGACCACCTCCCCGAGGTTGCGGGTGCGGAGATAGTCGACCAGCACCGGTGAGCCGTAGATGTGATCGCAGGGGATATCGAAATACCCCTGGATCTGGGAGGAATGCAGGTCCATCGCCAGCACCCGATCCACACCGGACTTGACCAGCAGATTGGCCACCAGTTTGGCCGTGATCGATTCGCGGCCGGCGGTCTTGCGGTCGGCGCGGGCGTAGCCGTAATAAGGGATCACCGCGGTGATCTGCCGGGCCGAGGCGCGGCGGCAGGCATCCACCATGATCAGCAGCTCCATCAGGTGATCATTCACCGGAGCGCAGGTGGGCTGGATCAGGAAGACATCGCAGCCGCGGATCGACTCCTGAATCTGGATGTACAGCTCGCCGTCGGCGAAGCGCTTGATCACGCACGGGCCATCCGGAACCCCCAGGTAGGCGGCGATCTCGCGGGCCAGATGGGGGTTGGAGGAGCCGCTGAACAGCCGCAGCCGCCGCGTGTCCTGGGCTGACTGGGTGGGACTGGACTGCTGCTCCACCCGATCAGCGGTCAAGAAACTGGTCACGGCGGACGCAAGCGCGACGGCGGAGTTTCGATGGTAGAAGCGACCCGTCCCAGCCAGTGCGAACAAGCGTGAAGTTTTCCGGCCTGGCCACGCCCCTGAGAGTGGTGCTGGCCTCAAGCGGCCGAGCCGACCAGGTGGCGGCCCTCCTGAGCGACCAGGCTCCACGGCTGGCGGCGGCCCTGGGCCTGCCGCTGCACACCCTGACGCCGGCCGCTTGCCCCCACCAGGCCCTGCATCAGCTGGAGGCCATCGTCGGCCCCTGGCTGGCCGCGCTCCCCCGCGATCCGGGCCTGCTGCTGGAGGATCCGGCCAGCGCTGCAACGCATCACTGGGCCGAGGCGCTGGGGGCCTGGCGCCAACCCAGCCTGCTGCTGCTGCCGGCCGACAGCCTCGCCACGGGCGCTCCCGCGGCCACCACAGCCCTGCTGCGGCAGTGGCAGGTGCCCCTGCTCGGCCTGATCCAGGGCGGTGGCCCCTGGGAGCCAGCCCGGCGCCGGAGTGACGGACTGCCCTGGATCGGCTGGCTACCGGAGGCTGGGCGGCCTGAAGCGGTCTTGTCGGAGGCCGCCGAGCAGGAGTGGACCGAACAGGGCATGGACGCCATGCGGCTCAGCCTGGAGGCTCGCTGGCTGCAGCTACAGGCTGAGCTGGACTGAGCCTGGACCGCTCAGGTCTTCGTCTTCCAGGGCGGCAGGGGGGCTTTGGTCTCGAGCTGCCGCAGGCCGCCGTATGTCGCTTTGGCCGGCCCCAGCGGCAGCGACAGGAAGCGCACCTCCCCAGGGCGGGCCAGACCAGCGGCCAGCAGGCTGAGGGTCTCGCTGGGCTCGAGGTTCGTGTCCACCTCGCTGCGCAGCTTCTGCACCAGGTCCGGCAGATTGGCCAAGCGGGCCGGCTGAGCCAGGCTCTCAATCAGGGCGAGCACCACCAGCTCCTGCTGCTGGCGGCGACTGAGCTCGCCGAGGCTGGGATCGCGGTAGCGCAGCAACTGCTCCACCTGGGCACCGTCGAGTTGCTGCAGACCGCTCTGCAGATCAATGCGGTAGCCCTGCGCCTTGTCTTCGTAGAGCATCTTGCGGGGTGGATTGACCTCCAGCCGGCCCAGGGCATCCACCAGGCTGCGCAGTCCGGCGCGGGAGAGCACCAGATAGCGGTCCGGCTCGCCGGGCTCCAGCTTCAGCAGTTCGCGCACCGCATCGCCGGTCAGGGCGACCCCGCCCGTGCGGTAGAGGCTGCCCAGAGCCTGGGGACGTTTCTGACCAGGCAGATTCACGGCCAGTTCAGTGGGCAGGCCGAGCACCTGCAGAGGACCTTCCGGATCGACCCGCACCAGCAGCAGCGCGTCGCTGTTGGGGCTCGGGGCAGGCTTGGCGGCGGTGGCGTTGTCCTTCGCGGCGGTGTCCTGAGCGGGCGACGCGCTGGTGGCTGGCGGGGTCTGGGGTGAGCCAGGCAGGCGATCGGAATCCAGCCCCACCACCAGCAACGTGATCGGCCGGCGTGGTGGCTCGGCCAGATCGCTTGCTGTGCTGGGGCGGTCGTCGGGGCTGCGGGAGTCCTGAACGGGCCAGATCCAGCCCAGCACGGAGATGCCGAGACCAGCGCCGGCGAGGGCGATGACGACACGGCCCAGGGCTCGCCAGCGATGGCCCTTGCCGACGGGGCGGACCCGCGGCGCGGCGGAATGTTCCGCTGAGGAGCTGGAGGTGGAAGGGTCGGTGTCCCGCATGGGGGGCATGGTGCCCGCAGGGCTGGTGGCCCCCACTCTGGCTCAGCCCGGGGATTTGCCCCGCTGGGCCGGGTGGCCGATAGGTTGTGGGCCGTGGAGTCAGCCCACCCCCCTTCCTTGACCGCAGCCTCCAGCACGCCGTCCGGCGCCACCGCGGGCTCCGCCACGCCACCGCACGAGCGGTCCCGCCCCCTGGCCAAGGGCAGCGTCTATCCAGCCAAGGACCTCTGCAGTCAGTGCGGCCTCTGCGACACCCGCTGGGTGTCCTACGTGCGCCGCGCCTGCGCCTTTCTGAGCCAGAACTTCGAGACCATGGAGGCGTCCGCCCACGGTCGCAGCCGCCGGCTCGATGACGAGGACGAGCTCTACTTCGGCGTGCAGCAGCGGATGCTTTCGGCCCGGCTGCAGCAGCCGATCGCCGGAGCCCAGTGGACCGGCATCGTCAGCCGGATCGGCGTGCGAGCCCTGGAGACCGGTCTTGTCGATGCCGTGCTCTGCGTGGGCCAGAGCCCTGACGATCGCTTCACCCCCGTGCCGGTACTGGCCCGCACCGCCGAGCAGGTGCTGGCGGCCCGGGTCAACAAGCCCACCCTCTCGCCCAACCTTGAAGTGCTGGAGCAGCTGCCCGGCAGCGGCATCCAGAGGTTGCTGGCCATCGGCGTGGGCTGTCAGATCCAGGCCCTGCGGGCCGTGCAGTCGACCTTGCCTCTCGACGAGCTCTACGTGCTGGGGCTGCCCTGCGTCGACAACGTCAGTCGCGAAGGCCTGCAGACCTTCCTCGAAAGCGCCAGCCGCTCTCCCGCGACGGTGGTGCACTACGAGTTCATGCAGGACTTCCGCATCCACTTCCGCCACAGCGACGGCAGCGAGGAGACCGTTCCGTTCTTCGGGCTGGACACCCCGAAGCTCAAGGATGTCTTCGCCCCCAGTTGTCTGAGTTGCTTCGACTACACCAATGCCGGTGCCGATCTGGTGGTGGGGTACATGGGGGCCAGCTTCGGCCGCCAGTGGATCACGGTGCGCAACCCCAGGGGGCAGGTGCTGTTGGATCTGGTGGAGCCCGAGCTGGACACCGCTCCCGTCACCAGCCGCGGTGATCGGCGTGCCGCCGTGCAGCAGGGCATCGACGCCTACGACAAGGCCCTGAAACTGCCTCGTTGGCTGGCCGAACTGGTCGGTTTTCTGGTGCAGCGGGTGGGCCCGCAGGGTCTGGAGTACGGCCGCTTCTCGATTGATTCCCACTTCACCCGCAATGCCCTGTGGCTGCGGCGCCATCACCCGGAGATGGCGGAGCGTCATATCCCCGCCTTCGCCCGTCGGATCGTTGAGCGCTACCGCATCCCCTCTCCATGAGTGACCGCCTCTGCGGGGTGCTGCTGCATCCCACTGCCCTGCCGGGCACGCCGGTGTGCGGCACCTTCGGTTTGCACGCCCATGCCCTGATCGACCTCCTGGCCGATCAGGGCATTGCTGCCTGGCAACTGCTGCCCCTGGCCCCCACCGACGGCACCGGCTCCCCCTACAGCTCCCCCAGCGGGTCGGCCCTCAATCCCTGGCTGCTGGATGCAGACGATCTGGTGACCCAGGGCTTTCTCGAGCCTGGCGATCTGGAGGCCCTGCCGAGTGATGGCTCCGAGCCGATGGCTGAGAGCTCCGCTGGAGCTCCCGGGCCGGCACCGCTCGACCTGAGCCTGGCCCCAGCCCGGGCCGCGGCCCTGGGTCGTCTGCTGGTCCAGCGCTGGGCCAGCCAGCCGCTGGACCAGAAACAGAGCTTTGGCCGCTGGCGCCGGCAGCAGCGTTCCTGGCTGCGGGACCACTGCCGTTTCATGGTGCTGCGGCGGCTGCAGGAGGGCCAGCCCTGGTGGAACTGGCCCGGCCCCCTGGCCCGCCGCCACAGCCGTGCCCTGCGGACCCTCGATCAACAACACGGCCCAGCCCTGCTGGAAGAGGGGTTGCTGCAGTGGCATCTGCAGCGTCAGTGGGATGGGCTGCAGCGCCATGCCCACCGCCGCGGCGTGCAGCTGATCGGTGATCTGCCCTTCTATGTGGCCCACGACAGCGCCGATGTCTGGCGTCACCGCTCCCTGTTCTCCCTCCAGTTCGACGGCAGCCTCGCCCAGCAGAGCGGTGTTCCGCCCGACTACTTCTCCGCCACCGGCCAGCTCTGGGGCACCCCGGTGTACCGCTGGAGCGCCCACTGGCTGGGGGGGTTCCGCTGGTGGCTGCGGCGCCTGGGTCGCCAGCTTCAGCTGTTCGACCGACTGAGGCTGGATCACTTCCGGGCCCTGCAGGCCTACTGGAGCATCCCCGGCAGCGACACCACCGCCCAGAACGGCACCTGGCAGCCCTCCCCAGGCTGGCCCCTGCTGGCGCTGCTCTGGCTCGACTGCTGGCGGCGCAGCGGGTTGCTCCCCGATGGCCGGTTGCCCCTGATCGCCGAGGACCTGGGGGTGATCACGCCAGCGGTGGAGGCGCTGCGCGACAGCTTCGCCCTGCCCGGCATGAAGATCCTCCAGTTCGCCTTCGATGGCAACGCGGACAATCCCTACCTGCCGGCCAACTACCGCGGCAACCGCTGGGTGGTGTACACCGGCACCCACGACAACGCCACCAGCCGCAGCTGGTGGGATGGGCTCGATCAGGGCGGCCGCGACCGGGTCCGCGCGGTTGTCGGCGCTGACGTGACGGCGCCGGGCTGGCAATTGCTGGAGGCAGCCCTGGCCACCGAGGCCGAACTGGTGGTGGTTCCCTTGCAGGACCTGCTGGAACTGGACGACCGGGCCCGCTTCAACACCCCTGGAACAACGGGTGGGAACTGGTGCTGGCGCCTGAATCGATCGAGCAGCGACCTGGAAGGTCCGCTGCTCGGTTTCGGCCGGTTGGCGGATCGCTACGGACGCTCCTCGCCGGTGGGTCCGGGAGGAGCGGGCTGAGCGACGGGAGTCTCCGGTCGTTTCGGCGCCGGGGGGGCGGCGATCACGGCCGGGTAGCGGAAGCGGCCAGCGGGATTGCCAGCCAGGGGGGGCAGCGGCGCCCCGTTCCAGCGCACCGCCCGTGCCGCCGCGGCCGGTTCGATCCGCAGCGCGAACGGCGGCAGGATCGGCAGGCTGAGCGTGCCGTTCACGCCTTCCAGACGCGTGTTTCCTCCCTGGGAGGGGGTGATCTCCACCTGGCTGGGGGCGGCCAGCTCCAGGCTCAGCACCCCGAGCGTCTCCGGGCTTCCCTTGGCCAGCTCCCGCCGCAGCTGGGGGAGCCCCTGACCTCTGGCCGTGAGCGTCAGGGGACGCAACTCCGGATGAATCGCCAGCAGCTGCGCGGCTGGATCCTGGGTCCGCACCTGTTCGGAACGGGGCAGGGGGGAAATCGGCCTCGAGCTCAGCAACCCCTCGGCGGCGAGGCGCTGCTGCTGCAGGTTCACCGCGTACACCAGGCCCAGGGTGAGCAGGCCGTAGAGCACCGTGCCCTGCCAGGTGGTGAAGACATCGATCGAGCCGGGGGTGAAGCGCTGCAGCAGCATCCGGCGACTGGATGGCCGGGCCTCGTTCACCGGCGCAGGCAGGGCCGCATCGAGACTCCCGGGGGGGAGTGCCAGGTATCGCTCAATCAACGGCAGCATGGTGCGCAGGTAGGTCACCTCCGGCAGGCGGTCACGCCAGCCGCGCTCGAGCGCCTCCAGCACAGGGGTGCTGATGCGGGTTTCCTGGGCGAGTTCCCGCAGGTTGAGGCCGCGGGCCTCGCGCTGCTCCCGCAGCTGCCGTCCGGCCAGCAGCAGCGGATCCTGTTCGACCCCGCTGGGACCGCCGGTCGGGGATTCGGGCCGGGAACGCCGGAGCCAGCCCAACAGGCGCCGCGGCACGGAGCGCGTCGAGGGCTTACCGGGGCGGAGGTTCACGCAGACGCGACCAGAGCCTCCCATTCTTGTGGGTCGAGCTCGCGCCACTGGCCTTCCGCCAGATCACCGAGTGTGAGATCACCGATCTCCGTGCGTTGGAGATCCAGCACGGGATGGCCGAGGCGTTCGCCGGTCCGGCGGATCTGGCGGTTGCGCCCCTCACGCATCTCGAGCTCCAGAAGGCAGCTCTCGCGGCCCTGGCGCAGCACCCGCAGCCCCACCGGCGCGCTGGGCCGTCCGTCGAGCTGAACCCCGGCCTGCCAGCGGCGCAGGGTCGCGGCATCCGGGCGTCCGGCCACCCGCACCCGATAGGTCTTGCGGTGGCCATAACGGGGGTGGGTGAGCCGCAGGGTGAAGCTGCCGTCGTTGCTGAGCAGCAGGGCGCCGCGGCTGTCGGCATCGAGACGGCCCACCGGATGCAGGCCATCGCCTTGACGCCAGGCCAGGGGCAGCAGGTCCATCACGGTGGTGCGCCCGTGGGGATCGTGACAACTGCAGAGCACCCCCACGGGTTTGTTGAGCAGCAGAACCCGCGCCGGCAGCCGCTCGCCAAGACGATGGCCATCCAGCTCGACCCGGTCCAGCTGCGGGTCAGCCCGCTCGCCCAGCTCCGCCACGACGCCATTGACCCGCACCCGCCCCTGGCGCAGCCAGTCTTCGGCCCGGCGGCGCGACCCCAGACCAGCGGCGGCGATCAGTTTCTGCAACCGTTCGGCGGCCATGGCAAGGGGTGAGCGGCCCTGCGCCCATTGTCCTGCGCGCAAGGCGGAACGATTCCGGAATTTGATGGTAGGTTTACGAAACAGGCAAGTTTCCTAACTCCGCCACCCCATGCCTTCCCTCTCCCTGGTTGCCACCGCCGGCTCCGCCACGGGGCCCCACGGCGATCTGGTGCGCTCCTACCTGCGCGACATCGGCCGGGTACCACTGCTCACCCACGAGCAGGAGATCACCCTCGGCCGTCAGGTCCAGGAGCTGATGGCCCTCGAAGAACTCCGCGAGGAACTCACTCTGCGTTGCGGCGGCCAGCCGCCCAGTGAGGAGCAGCTGGCCGTTGAAGCCAGTCTCACGGTGGCCCTGCTCAAGCGCCGGCTCGCCAACGGCCGCCGCGCCAAGGAGCGGATGGTGGCCGCCAACCTGCGGCTGGTGGTGAGTGTGGCGAAGAAGTACACCAAGCGGAACATGGAACTGCTGGATCTGATCCAGGAGGGCACGATCGGGCTGGTGCGGGGCGTGGAGAAATTCGATCCCACCCGCGGCTACAAGTTCTCCACCTACGCCTACTGGTGGATCCGCCAGGGGATCACCCGGGCGATCGCCGAAAAGAGCCGCACGATCCGCCTGCCGATCCACATCACCGAGACACTCAACAAGCTTAAGAAGGGGCAACGGGAGCTCAGCCAGGAGCTGGGCCGCACCCCCACCGTCACCGAGCTGGCGGTGTTTGTCGAACTGCCGGAAGACGAGGTCAAGGAGCTGCTCTGCCGGGCCCGCCAGCCGGTCAGCCTGGAAACCAAGGTGGGCGACAGTGAGGACACCGAACTGCTCGACCTGCTGGCCGGCGATGGCGTGCTGCCCGAGGAGCTGGTCGATGGCGAGTGCCTGCGGGGCGATCTGAGCTCCCTGCTGGAGCAGTTGCCGGAACTGCAGGGACGGGTGTTGAAGATGCGGTTCGGCATCGACGGTAACGAGCCGATGAGCCTCACCCTGATCGCCAAGACCCTCGGCATGAGCCGCGACAAAACCCGCAACATCGAGCGGCGAGCTTTGGAGGGAATCCGTTCCCGCTCCGAGCTGCTGCAGGGATACCTGGTGGCCTGATCGATTCCTCAGAACAGCTGGATGCCGAAGCACTGGACTTCGAAGAACAGATCTTCGAAGAACTGGACTTCAGAAAAGTGAATGGAGAACAATCCCGCCTCAGAAAAACTGGTCGAAGTTGTCGAAGTCCACGGCTTTGAAGCTGCCATTCTCCACCTGTTCCATCAGGCGCTCCAACTGCACCCACAGGGCTCCCGCTGTCAGCATCGACAGCACGAACGACACCAACAGGGCGGCACCGGCGGAGAATCCGAACACCTGCAGGCTGCCGCCGATGAACAGGGTCACGCCGATCACCAGGCCAGTATAGGGCAGGGTGGTTTCCCATTGGCCCAGCGGCAGGAGTTTGAGGCGGTCCTGCTTCCAGCCATCGAGGCGATTCTGCACCAGCCGGGCGAAGGTGAGCCCGCACAGCACCGCGATCGCCAGACCGGCACCGGCCAGCAGGTACGGAGGCTGCACCAGGGTGGCGTACTCCAGAAAGATGTCATCGGCATCGAGGTCGCCGAACAGGCCACTGGCGGCATCCAGAGCCGCTTCCGACAGATTCACCGGGGCCGGATCGGGGGCGCCACTCGGCGAACCGAAGCTGCCGCCCAGCACCGCAACGGCAGAACAGAGAGAGGATGGGCCGCTGGCGAGGAAGCTCACGGAATCGGTCGGACGGTGCCGCGACCCTAGAACTGGGTCTGATCAGGCTGCGGCGGCCAGGGGATTGAGCCGGGCGAGCACCCCGCTGGCCAGCTTGCGGGCTGAGAAGGTGCGGCGCATCAGACCCAGCAGGGCCCGCAGATCTTCGGTGTGGAGCCGGTCGTTCCGCACCAGGGTGAGCAGCAGACGCTGACGCAGGCTGCTGCCGCCAGGGCCAAGCAGGAGCCGCAGGCCATCGGTGGCCACCGGCAGCAGATCCGGACTGGTCTGGTCGCCTTCCACCACCTGCAGCAGATTTTCGAGCCGCTCGATGCGCAGGCGGCCATCGCGGTCGAAGATCACCTCCAGCAGCTTCTCGCGCATCTCGGCGGTGTCCCCCGCCAGCAGGCGCCGAGCAACATAGGGATAGGCGACCCGGATGATCTTGAAGCTGGGATCCAGCCGCAGCGCCAGCCCTTCCTGGCTCACCACGGCACGGATGATCAGGGCGAAGCGGGCCGGCACGCGGAAGGGGTAGTCGAACATCAGCTCCGAGAAGCGATCCGTGATCGCCTTGAAGTTGAAGCTGCCCACATTTTCGCCAAGCGCCCCGCCCAGCACCTCCTCCAGTGCCGGCAGGATCGGGGTCAGGTCGGCATTGGGATTGAGGAAGCCGAGATCGATGAAGTCCTGGGCCAGGGCGGCGAAGTCACGGTTGATCAGGTGCACCACCGCACCGGTGAGGGTGAGGCGATCGGCATCACTGATCGAGTCCATCATGCCGAAATCCACATAGGCCATATGGCCCATGGCTCCGGTCTTGCCAGGCAGCGCAAACAGATTGCCCGGATGGGGATCGGCGTGGAAATAGCCGAACTCGAGCAGTTGCTGCAGGCCGGAAATCACGCCGGTGCGGATCAGGGCGGCGGGATCGAGATGGCGCGCCTCCAGCTCCTGCCGGTTCTGAAGCTTCACCCCATTGATCCACTGGGTCGTGAGCACATGACGGCTGGAGAGCTGCCGGTACACCCGCGGAACGATCACCTCCGGGTGGTCAGCGAACAGAGCAGCGAATCGCTCGGCATTATCAGCCTCGCAGTGGTAGTCGATCTCTTCAAACAGGGTGCGGCCGAATTCATCGATGATCTCAGCCAATCCGAAACCGAGGTTGAGCGGCAGGATCGGGGCTGCCGCCACGCCAAGCAGTCGGATGATCGCCAGATCGCGGCGCAGGATGTAAGGAAGGTTGGGTCGCTGCACCTTCACAGCCACCCAGTGGCCATCGGCCAGCCGGGCCCTGTACACCTGGCCGAGGCTGGCCGCGGCCATGGGGTAATGGGGGAACTCCTCGAACAGCTGTTCCACCGGAGCGCCCAGCTCGGCCTCGATCAGCGCCAGGGCGGTCTCGTGATCGAAGGGGGGAAGGTTGTCCTGCAGCTGGGTGAGCTGCTCCAGCCAGTCGCGCCGCACCAGGTCGGGACGGGTGGAGAGCGCCTGGCCCACCTTGATGAAGCAGGGGCCCAGGTTGGTGAGGGTGGTGAGAATGCGCCGGGCCAGACGCTGCTGCACAGCCCGATCGCGGCTGTTGCCCTGCACGACCAGCACCAGGGCCAGGCCGCCCAGCTGGCTCAGCACCACCACCAGCCGGGCGATCAGCAGCCAGGGGCGACGCAGCAGCCAGCGGCGGTCAGCGCTGGCGTCGTAAGAGGGCACCAGCTCCTCGACGGGAGCCTGGGTCTGGGCAAAGGACGCAGTGATGGCGGCGGCTCCTGGGTCTTGGCCCTTGGGAAGAGGAAACTCTAGGAATGTCTGCCCAGGGACCTGCGATCCAGTGACCCTGCTTCCCGACCTGCCCTGGTTCCGACCGCAGTCCAGTCCGGCGGCACCGCTGCTGGCGGCCCTGCGGGCGGGTCGCGGCGAACTGGCCTTGCATCTGCCGGCCCATGGCCGCGGCCGGGGCCTGGCTCCGGAGCTGCGCCAGTTGCTGCGCCAGCCGCCCGGCTGCTGGGATCTGCCCGAATTGCCCCGCTTCGGCGGACCACTGGAGGCCACAGGGGCGGTGGCTGAGGCGCAGGCCCTCGCCGCTGAGCTGCTCGGGGCGCAGCGCTGCTGGTTCGGGGTCAACGGGGCCAGCGGCCTGCTGCAGGCGGCCCTGCTGGCCCTCGGCCAGCCCGGCGATCGGGTGCTGCTGCCCCGCAACCTGCACCGCAGCCTGCTGCATGGCTGCGTGCTGGGCGGACTCGAACCCCTGCTCTACGAGGTGCCCTTCGATCCGGCCACCGGCCTGTGGCATCCACCAACACCGGAGCTGCTGGAGCGGCTGCTGCAGGCCGCCTCTGCTCCGGGCTTGCCGGGAACCCAGGCCCGGCTGCCAGGTAGCCGGATCGCGGCACTGGTGCTGGTCAGCCCCACCTATCACGGGTTTCGGGCCGATCTGCCGCCGCTGCTGGCCCAGGCCCACGCCGCGGGGCTGCCGGTGCTGGTGGATGGCGCCCATGGCTGGGGTGAGGCCCTGGCTGCCGGGGCCGATCTGGAGGTGCTCTCCCTGCAGAAGAGCGGCGGGGGCCTTGCCCAGAGCGCTGCGCTGCTGAGCCGGGGCGAGCGGGTCGCGGTGGCGGCGATCGAGCGGGCCCTGCTCTGGCTGCAGACCTCCAGCCCCAGTGCCCTGCTGCTCACCTCCGCGGCCGCAGCGCTGGGCCACCGGAGCAGCCGGGCGGGCCAGCGTCAGCATCAGCGGGCTCTGGCGCTGGCCGCACGGCTGCAGCAGGCCCTGCGGCAGAGGCAACTGCCGCTGGTGGAGACGGAGGATCCCCTGCGACTCGTGCTCAACACCGCCGCCCTGGGGATCAACGGTCTCGAGGCCGACGACTGGCTGATGGAGCGCGGCGTGGTGGCCGAACTGCCGGAACCCGGCACGCTCACCTTCTGCCTCGGCACCTGCCCGCCGGCTGGCCTGCGCCGGCTGCCGCAGCACCTGGCCGCCCTGCGCACGGCGCTCGGCGCCGATCCTGCCCCACCCTTCGAGCCACCGCCGCTGCCGCCGCTGGCCTGCCTGGAGCTTCCCCTGGCCGCGGCCTGGAGATCCCCCCGCGAGTTCGTGCCGCTGGAGCGGGCCTGCGGACGCATCGCCGCCGAGCCGCTCTGCCCTTATCCGCCCGGCATTCCACTGCTGATCCCCGGAGAACGGATCGACGCCAGCCGCGCCAGCTGGTTGCAGAGGCAGCGGCGGCTCTGGCCCGGCCAGATCGCTGATACGGTGGCGGTTGTGGCCGGATGAGACGGCAGATGGCGGAACCCGGCCACGATTCTCCGGGCTCGCACGCTGACCAGGACGGCAGCCGCTACCTCTGGGATTTCGTGACTCCGGGGCTGCCGGACAACGCCTTTGAAGATGCCCCGGGCTTCAGCCCCACCCCCCTGGAACTGCGGGTGATGCTGCTGGCACACCTGCGGCCGCGCGCCGATTCGCTGGTCTGGGACATCGGCGGCGGCACCGGTGCCCTGGCCCTGGAGATCGCCCGGCTGATGCCCGCGGGCGAAGTGCACACCCTGGAGCGGGATCCGGAGGCGATCGCCCTGCTGGAGCGCAACCGCCGACGCTTCGGGATCCCCAACCTCCACATCCACCCCGGCCAGGCCCCCACCGACCTCCACACCCTGCCGCCCCGTCCTGATCGGGTGGTGCTGGAGGTGGGGCGTCCCCTCGGTGAGGTGCTGCAGGCGGTGTGGCCATCACTCACCCCCAGCGGCCGGCTGGTGATCAGCACCACCAGCCTCGAGGGTCTGGTGGATGCCACCGACACCCTCACCCAGCTGCAGGCCCGCGACGTGCATGTGGTGCAGGCCACCGTGCACCGCATGCAGCGGCGCGGCAGCCAGGCGAAGCTGGCCGCGGCCGAGCCGCTGTTTCTGATCGCGGCCGAGCGCTGAAGGTCGGCCCCGACAATCGGCCGCCGCCCTCCTGCCTGTCCCTGCCATTCCCCCGTCTTGCTGCCGTCCCCCCGCACTGCCACCTCCCTGTCCCGGCTGCTGAGCGGTTGGGCGGCGGGGGGGTTCGGGCTGGTGGTGGTGCTGCTGGGCGGCTGGTGGTTCACCGTGGCCCTGGGCGTGATCGTGCATCTGGGGCTGCTGGAGTTCTTCCGCATGGCCCAGTTCAAGGGGATCCGGCCTGCCACCAAAACCACCCTGGTGGCCTGTCAGATCCTGCTGTTCACCACCATGGCCGCCACTGATGGCGGCGGCTGGCTGGCGGTCGACCTGTCAGCGGCGGTGCTGCCAGTGTCGGGGGCGGTGATCTGCGGCTGGTTGCTGTTGCAGCCGGTCACCGGCACGATCGCCGACATCGCCGCCTCGATCTTCGGGCTCTTTTATCTGGGCTTTCTGCCGAGCTACTGGATCAAGCTGCGCGAGCTCGCCGATCCGATGCTGGCCCCGAATCTGGCCTCAGCCCCGCCGCTGTTCACCCCCGGCATGGCGCTGATGCTGCTGGCCTGCCTGCTGATCGTGGCCACGGACATCGGCTCTTACATGATCGGTCGCCGCCTGGGCCGGCACCCCCTCTCGCCGATTTCCCCCGGCAAGACGGTGGAGGGAGCCCTGGGCGGAGTGGGCTGTGCCGTGCTGGTGGGTGTGCTCGGAGGCGTGCTGCTGGGCTGGCGCTGGGGCTGGCTGGTGGGGGGCGTGCTCGGCGGGGTCGTCGCTCTGTTCGCCCTGGTGGGCGATCTCACCGAATCGATGATGAAGCGGGATGCCGGTCTGAAAGATTCCGGTGATGCCATCCCCGGCCACGGCGGCATTCTGGATCGGATCGACAGTTACTTGTTCACCCCGGCGGTGGTGTATTCGCTGGTGAGCCTGGTGCTGCCGCTGCTCGACCGCTGAACCTCGCCCCGCTCATGACCGCACCACCCGACACCGCCGAAGCCTGCCGCCGGGCCCTGCTCGAGGCCCAGGCCCATCCACCGCCGCAGCGCCGGGATCTGCGGCCCGTGGTGGAGCAGCTGGAGCGGCTGCAGCCGGCGGATCTGGAACGGGACCGGGCCCTGCTGCGCGGGGTCTGGGAGCTGTTCTGGAGCAGCAGCTCCCAGCCCTGGCTGCGGGAGGCCCCCTGGCTGGAGAATCTGCAGGTGCTCGATCCGGAGGCCGGCCGGGCCATGAATCTGCTGCGGCTGCGGGGACCCCTGGGGGGAGTGGCGGCGATCAGCGTGGTGGCGGCCATCGCCGTCGAAGGCCGCCAGCGTGTGAGCGTGCGCTTCGAGCGGGGCGGCTGGATCGGCCCCACCCTGGGGGCCTGGCGCCCCGAGCTGCTGGCCCGGGTGCGGCAGGCCACGCCGGCCTGGCTCGACATCACCGTGCTCGACCAGGAGCTGCGCCTCTGTCGCGGCAACGCCGGCACCCTCTTCGCCCTGCGGCGCCGGCCGGATCTACGGCCGGAAGACCTGCTGCCGGCCGCCTGAGAGCCTTCCAGCGCTGGGGTCAGGCCAGGCGGGGATGGGCGAAGTTCTGGGTGAAGTCCATGGCGGGCAGGGGCGGGATACTTCCGCTCTAGCCAGTCCGGGGAACCCCGCCATGGTCCAGGAGCCAGAGATTCTCGATGTCGATCTGCTCCGGTTCGAACGCGGCGATGGAGCTGCCCGGCGGGCGGTGGTGGATGGGGTGCGCCGCAGCCTGGCCACGGGCTTCGTCTACACCAGCAGCGATCTGCCCGAGGACCTGCTCGATACCGCCTACGGAATGCTGGCGCGGTTCTTCGCCCTGGAGCCAGAGGTCAAGCAGCGCTTCCGGGCACCCGGCAGCCATGGCCAGACCGGCTACACGGGGCTTCTGGTGGAAACGGCCGCCGGCAGCGAGCAGGCGGACTGGAAGGAAATGCTCAACTGGGCCGCTCCGCTGGCGGCGGCTCATCCCCTGCGGCGGCGCTATCCCCATCTCTATCCCGAACCGGTGCTACCCGAGCAGGTGGTGCCCGGCATCACGGCCGTACTGGGCCACTTTCATGCTGCCGTGGCTGATCTGCAACGGCGCGTTCTGCGGGTGATCGCTCTGGGGCTCGGCTGCGCCGAGACGCTGTTTGAGGAGATGGTGCAGGACGCCCCCACCCTCACCCGCGCGATCCGCTACCCACCAATGGCGCAGGCCCCCAGCAGATCGCACCTGTGGGCGGCTGCCCACGGCGACATCAACCTGATCACGGCCCTGCCGCGGGCCACGGGGCCGGGCCTGCAGGTGGAGGTGCAGGGCCAGTGGCGGGATGCCCTGCCGCCGCCTGGGCGGGTGATCCTCAACAGCGGCCTGATGCTGGAGCGGCTCAGCAATGGCCTGATCCCGGCCGGCTGGCACCGGGTGGTGGCACCTCCAGGCAGCAGCGAGCAGCGGCTCAGTGTGGTGCAGTTCTGCCACGCCCGCCCCTGGACGGTCCTGGCGCCCCTGCCCAGTTGCTGCACAACGGAGAACCCACCGCGCCATGCCGGCATCAGCGCGGCCGATGCGCTGGAGGATGTGCTGTTTCAGATTCAGCTGCTGGAGACACCAAGCCCTGCGGAATCGTCGCCGCCCCTGGATCAGAGACAGCCGTCGTGAGGCGCTTGCCGGAGTTGGCCGTAAAGGTTTCGTTCACCCATGGCAGTCTGTCGGCGCGCTGTCACCACGGCTGAACCCAGGCTGGCGGAAGCGTGTCAGGCTGCGGCCCGGTTTGCGGCCGAGACCCATGATCCAGGCTTCGGTCGCCCATGGGCACGAGCTCCGTGAGATCGCCGCCCAGTTTCATCCCGGCGCGGGCATCATCGCCATTGAGCCCCTGGGGCAGGGCAATGTCAACGACACCTTTCTGGTGTCGCTGGCTGGACAGACCCAACCACCCCTCGTGTTGCAACGCCTTAACAGGGAGGTCTTCCGCCAGCCGAAGCTGGTGATGCGCAACATGCAGATCGTGACCCGGCATGTCGCCGCCCGTCTGCAGGAGCTTCCGGATGATCCCGCCCACAACGGCTCCTGCCGGCGCTCCTGGGAGATGCCGCACATCCTTACCCCAACCGATTCTGCCGATCCCTGGGTGGAGCGCGATGGCCAGATCTGGCGGGCCATGACCTATGTACCGGCCGCCCGCAGCCTGGAGATGGCCCGGGATCCGGCGCAGGCGCGTGAAGTGGGCTATGGCCTTGGCATGTTTCATCACCTGATCAGTGATCTCCCGGTCGATCAGCTGGCGGACACGTTGGAGGGATTTCACATCACCCCCACCTACCTGGCCCAGTACCACCAGCTGCTGGGTCGTTGTTCAGCGCCGCCCTCGCCGCAGGAGCACTGGTGTCAGCAGTTCATCGAGAGCCGCCAGTCGCTGGCGCCGGTGCTGGAGGAGGCCAAGGCCCGCGGTGAGCTGCAGCTGCGCCCGATTCACGGCGATCCGAAGATCAATAACGTGATGCTGGATGCCGCCACCGGCGAGGCCATCGCCCTGATAGATCTCGATACCGTCAAACCGGGATTGGTTCATTACGACATCGGCGATTGCCTGCGTTCCTGCTGCAACACCCTCGGTGAGGAAAGCCGTAATCCTGAGGCGGTGCAGTTCGATCTGGGGCTATGCGAAGCGCTGCTGGAGGGTTATCTGTCCGTGGCCCGGCAGTTCCTCACCACCGCCGATCACCAGTATCTCTATGCGGCGATCCGGCTGATCGCTTTTGAACTGGGTCTGCGCTTCTTCAGCGATCATCTGGCTGGCAACGTGTATTTCAAGACCAGCGATCCCCTCCAGAACCTCCGGCGCGCCCAGGTGCAGCTCCGGCTTGTCGAAAGCATCGAAGCGCAGGAAGGACCGATTCGGGCGCTGCTGAAGCGGCTGGGGGGAGCCTGAGATGGGAGTCCAGTCGGAGCCTGAGATGGAACCCCAGCTGCAGCCGGAGGCCCAGAGCTTCACCCTGGTGCCGTTCCGCAGCGCCCCCGCCACACCCGACCATCCCACCGCCGACCCATGTCTGCCGGGACTCTCCCTGACGGGCTTCATCCAGCGCCTGGGCCCGGAGCTGCGGATCCACTACTGCCTGCGGGCCCCTCTTGCCGAGTTGCTGGTGCCTCCACCGGCACAACAGCCGCAGCGCTGTGATGGCCTCTGGATGCACACCTGCCTGGAGGCCTTCCTGGCGGTGGAAGGGGACGATCGCTACTGGGAGATCAATCTCTCGCCTTCGGGCGATTGGAACGTCTATCGCCTCGAGGGCTATCGCCTCGGCCTCACCCCCGAAGCCAGCGTCAGGGCGCTGCCCTTTCTCAGCCAGCAAAGCCCCCAGCAGCTGGAACTCGCGTTTCACTGCCACCTGCCGCCACCTCTGGCGGCAGCCGCTTCCGTGCAGGTCGGCATCAGCGCCGTGATCGAGCACCGCGGCGGCGCCCTAAGCACCTGGGCCCTGGACCACCCTGGCCCCGAAGCCGATTTCCATCGCCGCGAGGGTTTTCTGCTGCGGATCTGATTGGTCGGATCTGTCGCCAATTCAGAGCCCCAGCTGCCGACGACCCACGACCATGCCAAGCCAGTAGCCCCCTGCCAGCACCAGCAAGCCCGGGGCGGTGAGCGCCTTCAGCAGCAGCAGCGCCCCCACCAGCCACGGCACCATCAGCAACAGGCCCATGCCGAGTTGGTTCTGGCGGCGGGCCAGCCGGCCACCGCCCTGGACCAGGGCAGGCACGCCACGACCGAGGCCGAAGCCGAGCAGACCTCCCAGAAGACCTCCCATCAGAATGGAGACGATCGCAAACACGAGGAACGAACAACGGATTGGAGCAGTCTGATCCTGGCCCGTTACGCCAGCGGCCGCTGGCGCTGATCCTGCTGCGGCCCAGCCGGCTGCGGGCCCTCGGATGAGCAGACACGCTCAGGTCCTGAGTGCCCGGCAGGTCTTCCTCCGCAGGGCCGATGCCGTCGTGGCCGTCGAGGTGGCCGACGGGATGGGCGCCGGTGTGGTGCTGAGTCGATCCGGGTTGATCGCCACCAGTCACCACCTGATCGAAGGCTGGAGCCATGCGAAGGTCCGCTGCCGGGATGGGCGTTGCAGTGCGGCGCCGATCGTGCGCTCCTTCCGCGACTGCGACCTGGCCTTCCTGCAGCTGGATGCCGCCACCGCCGCGGACACCTGCCGGGGGATTCATGGGGCCCTGATCGCTGATCGCGCCCCAGCGGGGCGGCTGCCTGCCATCGGGGAAACGGTCTATGCGATCGGCCATCCGCTCGGACTCGACTACACGCTCACCCAGGGAATCGTGAGCGGCGTGGACCGGGAGATCGAGGGGCGCCGCTTTCTCCAGATCGATGCGGCGATCAACCCAGGCAACAGCGGCGGCCCCCTCTACGATGTCCATGCCGAGCTGGTGGGCATCATTGCCTGCACGCGGCTGGAATCGGAGGGGCTCAACTTCGCTGTTCCGGCCGTTCGGCTCTACCAGCTGTTCAACCTGTACCGGCAGGAACGCCAGCAGGATGTCCTGCAGTACTGCAGCGTCTGCGGAGCGGCCAGCCGCGACCTTCACTACTGCGATCACTGCGGCGCCCTGCTGGCCCGGATTGATCCCAGCGTGGAGCCTGCTGAGGAGGAGTCGGCAGAGGAGCCTGCAGACCCGCAGCCCTCAGGGCTGGAAGCAGATGGTGTCGTGGATCCGGGTATCGATCCAGCTGCCGATCCCGTTGCCGATTCAGCGGCGAGCAGCGCCTGTCCGGTCTGCGGGAGCCTCTGCCAGCCGCAGCAGCGGTACTGTGCGATCTGCGGTGCCACGCTGTAGCGGCCGGCTCCCCTGACGGGATCGATTCCCTGCCTGTGTCCCCTTGGCAACACTGCCGCGATTCCTGGCGGAGCTGGTGGCGAGATTGTCGCTGCCGCCACAACCGGTCAGCCCGGTGGAAGAAGCGGTGGATCTGGTGGATGAGGTGCTCGAGAGCCTGGGAGTGAGCGGTCAGCGGCAGGATGGCGAGGAGGGATTCGACTGGAGCTTTCAGGTGGGCAGCGCCCCGATCGAGGTGGCGATCCATCCCAACCCTGTGCTGGGCGAGCTGACTCTGGAGGTCCGCTCGCCGATGCTGAAACTTCCCTGCGGCAATCTGCTGGCCCTGTACCGCCGCTGCCTTGAGCTGAACCGGATCGTGGTGGGCTGCTCGATCGGTGTCGATCAGGACGTGCTCGTGGTGGCCGAGGAACGCCGCCTGCCTGGTCTGGATCCACCGGTCTTTCTGCAGATGCTGCTCAACGTGGCCAGCGCCGCCGATCAGTTCGATGACGAGCTGGCCATGGAATTCGGCGCCATCAAGCTCGGACAGGAATCGGCAGACCCCGATCCGGAGTAGCAGCCCCGATCCCAAGGATGGGGCCAGGATCAGAATGCCGCCATCCGATCCTGCCGCGACGGTCATGCCGACTCCCTCGCAACTCCTGCCGGAAGCCGACCGCGATCTGCTGCGGATCCTCTGCTGCGTGGCCTGGTCGGATGGGGATTTCGCTGCCGAGGAGAAGCAACTGCTGCAGCGGCTGGTGGCGACCTACTTCCTGCCCGAGGTGGATCCGCTCAGCGCTGCTGATACTGCCGAGGCCCTGGCCGATGAGGCCATGCAGATGGAGGGGATCGAGGAGCTGGTGCAACGCCTGCAGACCGAAGCGGATCGCCAGCTGGCCCTGAAACTGGCGTTCATGATGATTCGTGTCAGCACCAGCCCTGGCGACGCCTCCAGCATCAATCCGATGGAGCGGGTGGCGTACCGGCGGCTGGTGGAGGCCCTGGGGCTGGGCGAAGCCAAGGTGCAGGAATGCGAGTGGGCGGCGGAGCAGGAGCTGCGTCAGCACTCCGGCCTGCGGGGCATCCTGGCGAGCCGCTTTGAGTGGCTGGGGGCCTGGCCGTCGCAGGAGCTGCTGGAGACTCCCGGCATGCAGTGGCTCTGAGGTCCAACTGTGAGCGGCGTCACGGATCCCGAAAGGAATCCGCCGCCGAATCCAGAGACTCAATGTCTGAAACAGCTTGCTCTGGAACCTCCAGTTCCAGAGAGATCAGCTCCAGCTCCCGTCCATGCCGCAGCTGCCGGCTGATGGCGCCGCAACCGGGGCAGGTGGGGTCGCCACCGGCGCCGCTGAACTCCAAGGCGCAGACCTGACAGAACCAGCTGGCGGCCACGGGCTCGATCCGCAGGGTGGAGCCCTCCGCCAGGCTGCCTTCCATCACCACGGCATGGGCGAAGTGGAGGGCCTCGGCCTCCACGCCGGCCAGGCTGCCGATCCGCAGGGTGATCGCCACGATCCGACCGCCGCCGTGGGCCAGGGCCTGCTCCACCGCCAGATCCCGCAGCTGCTCCAGCAGGCTCAGTTCGTGCATGCGTCCTCCGGCCCGGCCAGCCAGCGCCATAGCAGGGCACGGGCCTCGGGCACCTGGCGTTGCAGGCGTGGCGACCAGTGGGTGCCATGGCCGAAAGACTCGCCCGGCACCAGCAGCACCCAGGCCGCCGGTCTATGGCCGTAGACCCGGGCACAGAGCTGGAGCAACTGCTCGGCCCCGCAGCGATGCGCACCCAGACCGCCATCCCTTGAGCAGTCCGCCGCCGCGCCATCGGCACCGCCCTCCACGCTGTCATCCGCGTCGCCCTCAGGGCAGCGCTCCCCTTGGCAA
This sequence comes from Synechococcus sp. CCY9202, assembly GCF_034931685.1. Taxonomy (NCBI): domain Bacteria; kingdom Bacillati; phylum Cyanobacteriota; class Cyanophyceae; order Synechococcales; family Synechococcaceae; genus Synechococcus; species Synechococcus sp. CCY9202. The sequence goes on along the minus strand of NZ_JAYGID010000027.1, from coordinate 9,284 downwards.
GACACGGATGCCAACCGCTCCAGACGCGGCTGATTAGCTCCTCGATCGCCGGCGTCAGCGAGCCAGGCATCCACGAACAGCACCCGCTCGCTGCGGGCCAGATCCGCGGCCAGTTCCGGCAACAACTGGTGGCAAGGACGCAGCTCAAGCTGCACAAGGAACTCCTGCGCCCGGCTGTCCTGCTCCAGGTCCTCCACCAGCCACCGGCCCACCCCGTCGTCCTGGCGGAGGGGGTTGCCGATGCCGATCACCAGAACCGTCGGCTCCGCTGCCATCAGTACCGCCGGCGAGCCGCCATCACTGCCGTTGCCGCGCCGCCAGCAGCGCTCCATCGGCAGCGCGCAGCTCGATCCGCAGGGGCATCTGGCCTGCCGCGTGGGTGGAGCAGGACAGGCAGGGATCAAAACAGCGAATGCCGGCTTCGACCCGGTTGAGCAGGGGCTCGGGGATCTCGGCCTCGGCTGCCACCGGCTCGGCGATGAACTCCCGGGCGATCTGGACCACGGTGCGGTTCATGGCCAGGTTGTTCTGGCCGGTGGCGATGATCAGATTCACCCGGGTGATCAGGCCGTCATCGTTGACCCGGTAGTGGTGAAACAGGGTGCCGCGCGGGGCCTCGCTCACCCCCACCGCCTCCTGGGCGTTCAGGGAGGCACGGGCGCGGATGCGGCCCTCCATGAGGCTGTCATCGGCCACCAGCTGCTCGATCCCCTCCAGGCAGGCGACGATCTCCACCAGCCGGGCGTGGTGATACGCGAAGGAGGAGGTGACAACGCGACCGCCGCTGGCCGCCGTGCCGCTGCGCTGGCGGAACTCGATCAGCTCGGCATCGGCCCAGGGGGTACCGATCGCCTCACACACATTCAGCCGTGCCAGGGGACCCACCCGGTAGAGGCCATCGGGGTAGCCCCGCGGCTTGTAGTAGGGGAATTTCAGGTAGCTCCAGCTCTCCACCGCCTCGCCCAGAAACGAGACGTAGTCGTCTTCCGAGAGGTCGTCGGCCACGATCCGGCCGTCGCTGTCGATGAAGCGGATCAGGCCGTCGATGCACTCCCAACGGCCGCCTGGCCCCACCAGGCCCATGAACAGGGAGGGAAAGTCGCCGAAGCAGCGCTGCTCGTGCTGCAACGGCCCATCCAGCAGCGTTTTGTACATCTCCAGGGCCAGGGCCACCGTGGCCCTGGCCTCCGGCAGCCGCTCCAGGATCCACTGCCGCGCCTCGGCGCTCAGGGGCGTGCGCACGCCGCCGGGCACAGCCCAGGCCGAGTGAATCTTGCGGCCGCCCAGCAGCTCCAGCACCTGCTGGCCGAACTGACGCAGGCGGATCCCGGCACGCGCCAGGTCGGGATCGGCCGCCATCAGGCCGAACACATTGCGGTGGGCCGGATCGCTCTCCCAGCCCAGCAGGAAATCAGGACTGCTGAGGTGGAAAAAGGAGAGGGCGTGGCTCTGACAGATCTGGGCGAGGTTGAGCATCCGCCGCAGCTTGCGCGCCGCCGGCGGTGGCTGCACCGCCAGCAGCTTGTCGCCGGTCTTCGCAGCGGCCAGCAGGTGGCTCACCGGGCAGATGCCGCAGATCCGCGCCGTGATGCCGGCCATCTCGGTGAAGGGCCGTCCCTCGCAGAAGGTCTCGAAGCCGCGGTATTCCACCACGTGGAAGCGGGCATCGGCGATGCGCCCGTCGTCGTCGAGGTGGAGGGTGATCTTGGCGTGACCCTCGATGCGGGTGACGGGATCGATCGTGATCGTGCGGGTCATGCGATCTCCTCAGCCGAAGCCCAGCCACCACCTTCAGCATGGCCCGAATCCAGCTGCCTGGCTGGCCTCAGCCGGGATCGCCGTTCCGGGCGATGGGGTGGCTTGTGAGTCGGCCTTCGGCCTCGAGGCGCAACGACATGGTGCGCTGCACCACGTACACCAGCTGGGCAGTGCTCCAGCCGGCCATCAGCACACCGTTGACGGCTTCCGCCACGCTGAGCAGACGCCAGCAGGCCGGCAGGGTCACATCGCCATAACCCAACGTGGTGTAGGTGATCCCCGAGAAATAGAGGCTTCCTCCCAGGCCAGGGAATAACCCCAGACCCCGATACACCAGGGCCCAAAGCAGGATTTCCACCAACAGGGCCAGGGCCGTGAGCAAGGCCATCACCAGAATCACCAGCAGCCGGCGCCAGCTGCGGCGGGCGCACCAGGCGTTCAGTCGTGGCCGGTGGGTGAGTTCTGCCTGAATCACGGTGACCAGGGCGTGAACCATGGCGGTGACGATCAGCATCCCCAAGCCAAGGCCCAACTGACCCGCCAGGCCCATGCAGCGGTTGGATGTCTCAAGGGGGCGGGCCTGGGCAACGGCTGGGAGCGCTGCTGCGAAGAAACCAAGGACCACGGCAGGCCTGAGCCTGGTCTGACCGAGACAGGGGGACATGAGCGTCATCGGGTGGGCGCCGGACTGGGCAGCTCCGGCATCGGCAACCCGAGCCAGCTGGCCTCCTCTCGAGCAGCGGGCAAGCAACGCTCCAGCTCCTGGGGACAGGCACTTGGGTCGCCCCTGAGCTGGTTGTAACGGCGCAGGGCGGAGTTTGGGAAGAGCAACAGGCCAACAGCCAGGGCCAGGCCGCAACCCATCAGGTAATCGATCCATCGATTCGGGATGTACCAGGCCACCAGGGGGCCATAGCCGATGAAGGCCACACCGCTGGAGATCAGCGCGGTGCGCAGGTAAGCGGTGCCGTTGAGCGCGATCAGCAAGGCCGCCGTCCCGCCCATCACCAGTCCCGTCTGCAGGCTCCCCATCCCCAGGGTGTTGAACACCAGCAGGGGCATGAGGATGCCGAGGCTGACCCCCACCATGCGGTCCCGAACCCGGGCGAGAGTGTCGCCGATGCTGTCGTTCAGCAGCAGCACCACCCCGAAGTAGAGGTATTTCGGCGTCACCGCGCCCACACCCTCGCCGATGGCCAGGGCGAGGCTGGCGAACACCAGCTTTCGCCAGAAGAACGGCGATGCCAGACCCTGGCGCATGCTCTGGGCCAGGGGAGGATCCATCTGTTTCTCCGGGGCCGCCGCGACGGGTTGGGGCGTCACTGCCGGTGCAAAGGCGACCTGTATCACGGTGCCGGTGACCAGGCCGAGGGTGATGGCGATCAACTCCTGACCCCAGGCACTCCAGCTGGGCGAGCTGCTCAGCAGGGGCAGCACCCCCGCCACGGCGATCACCCCGGACAGCAGCCGCAGTTTTGCCGGCAGCATCAAGGTGAGGACCTGCATCAACGCCGCCACCAGTCCGAACACGAACACCTGCGGCACGGAGGCCAGGGCCAGACCCACGCTCACCCCGATCGCCATGCAGACCCCGACCAACACCAGCAGCACCGGATAGATCGCCAGGGGCCAGCGGCTGAAATCAGGTCGCACCACCAGGGCCGCGATCACCGAGCCATAGGCGATGGCATCGCCGCTCAGGCCGATCCCGCCGCAGACGGCACCGGCAAAGGCGGCCGCCAGGCCGATCACCAGGGCTGCGCGCAGCTGGGTCATTCAGGAGGGGGGTGGACGCAGGGCCTGCGCCCAGCCCACCAGCAGCACCACCAGCAGCAAGGCCACCCAGAACCACAACCGCGGTGGCGAGCTGATGATGGCAATCACCAGCAGCACCAGGGCAATCCAGGGGGCGGGTTGGCGCCAGGGCGCCAACCATCGATCACGGTGGTTCATCGGTTGGCACGCTTCATCGGTAGACCCCTCTCATCGCTCCGCCCCCCCCAGCCAGCGGAGGAACGGCAACACGAAACTCACCAGAGAACGGCGCTCCACCTCCACCTTGGCCTTGGCGGGCGTGCCGTTCTCCAGGGGCAGATCGGGGCCCTGACCGCTGCTCCAGCGCAGGCCACTGGGGGTGGCGGCGGCTTCCAGCGCCACGGTGACCAGTTGCACCGGAGCGGTGATCTTGTCGGTTGCGGTGGCCAGGGGATCGCCACCTTCGCCGACGGCGGCCTGACGGCTGCGGGCGATCAGGCTCTCGGCCAGCTCGGGATCACCCACGGCCCGGCTCACCTCCGCCAGGTCGGCCGTGGCGGGTGAAATGGCCAGGATGCGCCCCTCCAGTGAGCCGAAGCGCTGGGAGGTTCCTCCGTAACGATCGCGCGTCTGCAGGAGGGGATCGAGCTGAATCGCCGCTCCCGGGCGCAGCCTCACGGCGTCGGCATCACTGAACAGGGCCGTGGCCAGGCGAGGCCGGCTTTCCTCCCGGGGGCCGGGCCCGAGGGTGCCCAGCCGCTGTCCCGGCAGAACCGCCTGGCCCGGACTCACCGACAGACTCAGCAGCCGGCCGGAGCGGGGTGCCAGCACATCCTGGCCCTCCCGCTGGGCCTCCAGTTCGGCGCGACTGGCATCGATCTGGGCCAATTGCGCCTCCAGGGCCTTGATCTGGCTCTGGTTGCGGAGATAGAGGTCCTGCGCTCCCACCCACAGGGGGCTGTAACGGGGGATGACCTCCTCGCGGCGCAGGTTCTCCAGGGCCTGCAGTTGCTTCAGCACCGGCTGATTCGACGTGCGAAGGGCCGCGATCTGGGCACGAATCGCCTCCTGCTGGCGGGTGAGCGCCTCTCCCTGGCGGACCAGGGCATTGGGATTGGGTCCTACCGCACCCGCACCCGCCGCCGCCTGGTCCAACCGACTCAGACTGGCCAGCAGATCACCCCGCTGCACCACATCACCGATGCGCCGATGCAGTTGCTGCACCTGGCCCGGTGACCGTGCATAAAATCCCGATCGGCTTTCGGGTTGGAGCAGCACGGCACTGCCCTCGACCTTCACCGCTACAGCCGGTGACAGAGCCCAAGCACCCGTCAATCCGGTCACCAGGGCCATCGGCAACAGACGTGGGGCCCAATCCAAGCTGGCCATCACGCCTGGCGTTACTGCAATCGATCAACCTTATCTACTTTAGGCTCTGCCAAATTTCCTTGGTTCAGGGTTTGGGTCGCCGGTTCGGTTGGTTGGGCACGTTCGCGATCCTGACCCAGGGCCTTGCCTCCGGTCTTCTTCCCTGCTGGGCTGCCGCCCCGATCGACACGTCTGCAACGGATTCCCTCCTGACCCTCAGCCGGCAGCAGGCCCTGGAGCTGGGGCTGGGACGGTCGTTGAGCCTGCGCAGTCAGGTGATCACGGTGGAGGAAAATCAGGCCCTGGTTGGGCTGGCCCGCTCCCGTTTTCTGCCCAAGCTCGACCTGGTCGCCCTCGGGACCTTTGCCCAGGTCAACACCAACATCGGCTTCATTTCCAACCTGCCCACCATCGGTGATCTGAATCTCAACCTCGGCACCGACAGTTCAGCGCTGATCAACAACACATTTGTGAATCTGGGGCTGATCCTGCGGGTGCCCCTGCTCGATTTCAGCCGCAGCCCGATCCAGCAGGCCGCCAGGGCCGATCTGGAGGCCGCCCGGTCCGAGCAGGCGGAACAGCAACGTGTCGCTCGCTTCGAGATCCTCAGCCGCTACCTCTCGGCCCAGGTAACCGCTGCCCAGATTCCCGTGTGGGAAAGCTCCCTGACCGTGTCCCAGAGGTTGCTGCGCGACGTGAACGCGATCCGGCGCGAAGGTCTGGCGCCCCGCATCGACACGTTTCAGGCCGAAGCCCTGATCCAGTCCGACCTGCAGGGGCTTGCGGAAGCCCAGGCCCAGCACACGATTGCCCTGAGCGCCCTGGCCCGGCTTCTGAATCTGCCGGCCGCAACCCGGATTCAGCCCAGCGACCCGCTGCAGCCCGACCCAGCCTGGCAACCCACCCTGGACGAGAGCCTGCGGCAAGCCCTGGCCCAGCGGCCGGCCCTGGAAAGCCTGGAACACCGGCGTCAGGCGCAGGAGGCCAAGGTGCAGCTGGCCCGGGCCGGCCGATTGCCGACCGTGGGACTGCTTCTGGGTGGAGGCATCAGCGGAGATTGGCTGGACATCCCCGGCGCGAGCGCCACCTCCAGCCTCAACAGTGGCCGTGGCAGTAGCAGTAGCAATGGCCGTGGCCTTGGGGTCAACCTGCCGACCGCCACCACCAGCGGCAGCGCCTCGGGCAGCTTCACCGACTGGGGCGCCGCCATCACCGTGCGCCAGCCCCTCTACGACGGCGGCCAGAGCCGCGACACGATCGCCCTGGCCCGCCGCCAGCTCGCCCAGGCCGAGATCGCCATCGAGCAGGCCCAGCAGGCGATCATCCAGAGCGTGGAAACCTGGTACGCCACCCACCAGGCCGCCGCTGCCCAGTCCGTTGCGGCCCGAGCAGCGATCACCGCTGGCCAGCGGTCCGTGGATGATGCACGGCTGCGCTACCGGGCCGGTCTGGCCCCGATCACGGAGGTGTTGATCGCGCAGCGGAACCTGCAGCTGGCCCGCTCCGCCGAGGCGACCGCCATCTACCGGTGGAATCTGAGCCGGGCTGCCCTGGAACTGGAGACCGGCCTCTGAGGCAGGCTGATCAGGGCCTGTCCCTAACCGAACCGCAGCAGGTCGGGCCCCGCCAGCTCTGGACGTTCCCCCCGCAGCAGCGGCTCGAGACAGGCGCGGATCCGCTCGGCGGAGGGCGGGCAGCCGGGCAGGAAGACATCCACCGGGATCACCTCGTGCAGCGGCAGCACCCGCTCCAGCAGCTCCGGCACGATGCCGGGAGCATGGGGATGCTGAGCTCCCTGGTCGGCCAGCTCCAGGTAACCGCGATCCAGCACGCTCTGGCGGCTGCCGCCATCCACCTCGGCCCAGAGGTTGCGCAACGCCGGCACGTTGCCGGTCACCGCGCAGTCGCCGAAGGAGATCACCAGGCGGGTGCGCTGGCGCAGCTGCAGGGCCAGCTCGAGATTGTCGGCATTGGCCACGGCCCCCTCCACCAGACAGACATCCACCTGCTCGGGATAGGTCTTGATGTCGCTGGCCACCGGCGAGAACACGATGTCCACGTGCCTGGCGAGCTCGAACAGCCACTCGTCAAGATCGAGAAACGACATGTGGCAGCCGCTGCAGCCGGCCAGCCACACGGTGGCGAATCGCAACTTGGGGGCGGTCACTGGTTCTGCCACTGGCGCTTCTCCCTGGCATCGCGCAGCAGCTGGGGCCGCTCCCGGTGCGTCTGCTTCTCGGCGGTGGTGTCGTCCTTCCGGAAGATGGCGCCGGTGGGACAGGCATCCACGCACTTGCCGCAGGAGGTGCAGGCCTGCACCTCACCCCAGGGCTCATCCAGGGCGGCGATGATCGTGCACTCGCGGCCCCGGTTGGCCACGTCCCACACGTGGGCGCCCTCGATCTCATCGCACACCCGCACGCAGCGGGTGCAGAGAATGCAGCGGTGGTGGTCGATCGCGAAGTGGGGATGGGAGGCGTCCACCCGGCGCTGGGGGTACTGATAGGGGAAGCGGGAGTGCTCCATGCCCACGGCCACTGCCACGTCCTGCAGTTCGCAGTTGCCGTTGGCCACGCAGAAGGCGCAAACGTGGGTACCTTCTGCGAAGAACAGCTCCACTGCCATGCGCCGGTAGGCCTGCAGCTGGGGCGTCTGGGTGAGCACCGCCATGCCTTCGCCGGCGGCGGTGGCACAGGCCGGCTGCAGCTTGCCGCTGCCCTCCAGCTCCACCAGGCAGAGGCGGCAGGCGCCCACCGGGGTGAGGCCATCGAGATGGCAGAGGGTTGGGAGCTCGGCGCCAGCGGCGCGCACCGCATCGAGCAGCGTGGCCCCAGCGGGTACGGCCACCTCTTCGCCATCCACCGTGAGGGTGTGCACGCTCATCGGGTCCCCTCCTTGAGTAGGCAGGCATCGAAGGGTTCGCACTGGTCCGGATCCCGGCAGGCCGCCTGATACTCCTGGCGGAAGTAGCGCAGGGTGCTGAGCACCGGGTTGGGCGCCGCCTGGCCGAGACCGCAGAGGCTGGTGGCGCCCACCATCCTGCAGAGCTCCTCGAGGCGCTCCAGGTCGACCAGGGACGCCCGCCGCTCCACGAAGAGATCCAGCATCTGGGCCAGCTGCACGGTGCCGGCACGGCAGGGCACGCACTTGCCGCAGCTCTCGTTGACGCTGAAGCGCATGAAGTGGCGGGCCACCTCCGGCATCGAGGTGCTTTCGCCCATCACCACCAGGCCGCCCGAGCCCATCATCGAGCCCAGGGCCCGCAGGCTCTCGTAATCCACCGGCGTGTCGAGGAGGTGGGCAGGAATGCAGCCACCGGAAGGACCGCCGGTCTGCACCGCTTTGACCCCCTTGTCTGGACCTTCCCCACCGGGCACGCCGCCGCCGATGGTCTGCACCACCGTGCGCAGCGTGGTGCCCATCGGCACTTCCACCAGGCCTGTGCGCTGCACGGCACCGGAGAGGGCGAACACCTTCGTGCCCTTGCTCCCCTCGGTGCCGATGGCCGCGTACCAGTCGCCCCCCTCCCGCAGGATCACCGGAATCGAGGCCAGGGTCTCCACGTTGTTGATCAGGGTCGGGGCACCCCACAGGCCCGACTGGGCGGGGAAGGGGGGGCGCGGCCGGGGCGTGCCGCGCTGACCCTGGATCGAGGCCAGCAGTGCCGTTTCCTCCCCGCACACGTAGGCGCCGGCACCGACCCGTACCTCCAGCCGCAGATGGAAGCCGCTGCCAGCGATGCCAGCCCCCAGCAGCCCCTTGGCGCGGGCCTGCCTGAGGGCCAGGCGCAGGCGCTCGACCGCCAGCGGATATTCAGCTCGCACATACACATAGCCCTGCTCGGCGCCCACGGCGTAGGCGGCGATCGCCAGCCCCTCGATCAGCCGATGGGGATCGCTCTCCAGCACGCTGCGATCCATGAAGGCGCCGGGGTCGCCCTCATCGGCGTTGCACACCACATAGCGGGGGCCAGGCGGCTGCAGGGCCACGGTGTCCCACTTCAGGCCGGTGGGATAGCCGGCACCGCCGCGGCCGCGCAGACCGCTGCGCTTCACCTGCTCGCGCACCTGCTCGGGGCTGAAGTCCAGCAGCACCCGTCGCAGCTGGGCGTAGGTGCCGTAGTTGAGGGCATCGTCGATCGATTCGGGATCGACCACACCGCAGCCCTCCAGCACCACCGCCTTCTGCAGGGCGAAGAAGGGATGGTCGGAGTCGAGGCGCTGGGCTGCCAGGGCATCACCCCTGCCGGTGGCCCGGGCCAGCAGGTCGAAGGCCTGCTCGGGCCTGAGCTCGGCATAGAGCTCGGTGCGGCAGGCCGGTTCCGCGCCGCTCGGCTCGGGACGGTCCAGGGCCACCAGCGGACCGCGGCCGCAGAGTCGCAAGCAGCCCACCGGCTTGATCGA
>NZ_JAYGID010000026.1:0-15262 GCF_034931685.1 Synechococcus sp. CCY9202 | reverse complement strand
CGATTCATCGTGGCTGCAAGAGGCGCATCTGCACCTCCGGAATGACAGCCCGTCATTCCACCCTGTTCACCCTCTGATCAGGGCATTCGGGCCCCGGGTTTTACACCACGCAAAGGGACGCGGCCGTCAAGGAGCACGATCCGGCTCGCCAGGTGCTGGTGTTCAACGAGCGCCTCGATGCCTTTGCCCGCTACTGGGGATTCCGTCCCAAAGCCTGCCGGCCCTACCGGGCCCGTACCAAGGGAAAGGACGAGCGCGGCGTCGGCTACGTCAAGACGAATGCAGTGGCCGGCCGGGAGTTCGCCAGCTGGGAGGCGCTGGAAGCGCACCTGGAGCACTGGAGCCGGGAGGTGGCCGACGTTCGCATCCACGGAACGACCGGTGAACAGCCGGTGGTGCGTTTCCAGCGGGAGGAGGAGGCTGCCCTGCAGCCGTTGCCCCATAAGAGTTTGCTGAAAAAGCCCCGACGCCGTCATGCCTTGAGCCTGACCTTCGGGCGCAGCGCCCGTGAACACTGGGCTCGAAGTCAGGCATTCCTGGGCTGAATGGCCCTTGACGGGGTTTTTCAGCAAACTCATAAACCGTCGTTCCTGGCGGAGCGGGAGCTGGTGCGGGTGGTCCACAACGACGCCTGCGTCGAGGTAGAGGGCAACTGGTACAGCGTCCCCTGGAAGCTGCTCAAGCAGCGGGTGAGTGTTCTGCTGCGGGATCAGCAGGTGCTGATCCGCCATGGCGGCCGTGTCGTCGCCCGACATGAGCGCGTGGCGGCCAATCGGCGTCATCGCTCCGTGCTGCGGGGGCACTGGGATGGCCTGGTGCCAGCGCCGCAGCAGGACTTGGCCGAACGGTCACTGCCCTCAGCGGATGGCGCCAGCTGCGTTGGGTCCGCCTCCACCACGTCCCCGCCCTGTGGGGGCGGAACGCGGCGGCGGACCGGCGTGATGCGTAGCTCAGAACTGGCCCGCTCCCTGGCGGTCTATGCCGCCGAGGTGGGCGAGGAGGTGGCGGCATGAGTCCTGCCAAAACCGGGCAACCGGATCGTCGCCTGCAGCCGATGGCCACGATGCCGCCTATCCCCATCGAGGATCTCGACGACATGCTCAGCCGCCTGCGACTGACCGCTATTCGAGATCAGCTCGACAACCTGCTTGAGGAAGTGGCCCGCAAGGAGCTGAACCTGCGCGAGGCGTTGACCTGGCTGTGTGCGGCGGAGATCGCTCGCAAGGACCAGCGGCGAATCGCGATGGCGATGAGCATCGCCAAGTTCCCGTTCGTGCGGACCCTGGAGGGGTTCGAGTACGAGGCCCAGCCTTCCCTGGATCCTGGCCAGATCCGGGAACTTGCCACCTGCCGTTGGGTGGCCAACGGCGACACCCTGCTGCTGCTCGGCCCGCCTGGAGTAGGCAAGACCCACCTGGCCGTCGCTCTGGGCCGAGAGGCGGTGAGCAAGGGCTACACCGTTCAGTACGTCTCGGCGATGGAGCTGATCTCCACCCTCGCCCGGGCCCATAACCAGACGGCGCTGGAGAGCCGGCTGAGCCAGTACGGCAAGAGCAAGCTGCTGATCATTGACGAGCTGGGCTACCTGCCACTGGAGCCCGATGCGGCACACCTGTTCTTCCAGCTGATCTCCCGCCGCTACGAGCGCGGCAGCGTCCTGATCACCTCCAACCGCCCTGTTATGGAGTGGGGCGAGGTGTTCGGCGATCAGGTCGTTGCCACCGCGATCCTCGATCGGCTGTTGCACCACAGCCATGTGCTGACCGTGCGGGGCGACAGCTACCGCCTGCGTGAGAAACGCCGCTCCGGTCTGATCAGGAGCAGCAGTGCGGTGAGCACCATCCCAGCCACCGGGGAGGAAGGGAGCCCATGAGCATCCCGTTCCTCCCGATCCACCCCCATCCACATCCCCAACGACTGATGAGCAAGACCTACCGGCGCCGGCTACGGCGTCAACAAGCCGGGGTTCGAGCCCCACAGGGTGGGCCAGATTTCGTGTCGCCGGAGGACCAATTCCGGATGTCGCTTGACAACCCGTGGCCCCATCCCCAAAAACCTGGATGCCAAGGGCCGGATGAACCGCAAGCTGCGCTGCAAGAAAGGACGCGAGATCTACGCCAGGCGCAAGACGATCGTGGAGCCCGTCTTTGGTCAGACCAAGGAATGCCGCGGGCTGCGCCGCTTTCTCCTGCGCGGCCTGGACAACGTGAACGGTGAATGGGCGCTCTGGTGCCTGACCCACAACATCAACAAGTTGTTCAGGTTCAAAGCAGCACTGGCAGCTTGAGGGGACAGCCCCAGGGCTCATTAGAAGTTAGGCAGAATTGAGTGCCTGGGTGGGATCTCGCCATCCCAGCAGTGCCAGCAGTCCAGGGATGTCATGGGCCAGGGCGGCCAGACCCTCCGTGATCGACCAGAACCCATCCAGCCGCAGGGCATTCATGGCCAGGCTGCGGAGCGTGGCCAGGATCTGCACGCCGTTGGCCTCGCGGTAGCGGTGCGCGTCCTCCCTGAGCTGGGTGTCGCGGGGCCAGTGCCAGGAGTTCTCGATCGACCAGCGATCTCTCACGTGCTGCAGCAGGGTCTTGGCCGTGGTCCTGAGACTTGTGACGTAGTAGCGGGTCTCCTCGATGGCCTTACCGTCCCGGGTGCCCTTGCAGCGCACCGCCAGGATCGTGGCGCTGCCCGGCCAGTTCTCCGCCACCCATGGGGGAGCTGGCATGCCTCGCAGGGTCCAGGTGAGGTCACGGCCGCGCTTGCGCTCACGGCTGCTGTCTTGCCATGGAGCTTTGCGGCCATAGGTGAGCCGATCGGAGATCACCTGAAACCCCTTGCGGCGACTGTGTTTCACCGCGATCAGGAAGTCAGCACTCCGCTGCTCGAGGTAGAGGAAAAAGGGCGGTTGGCATGCAGCGCGTCCGCCTGCATGGCCATTATCCAGAAGTGATCTGTGCCGATCAGATCTATCGGACTTGAGCGAACCGCGCTTTCTGCCAGCGTCATGGGATTCGCCTGAGTGGACCTCGCCTTGGTCGGCCCAAGAGTGATCCTGAGCTTGTGGCAGAAGAGAAGAGACAGTATCTTGATGATCAGCGTCAACGTAACGCGGTCGAAGGCAAAATCGGGCAGGGGAAGCGGCGATTTGGATTGGGTTTGATTCGTGAGAAGCTGGCTGCCACCCAAGGATCAGCCATTGCATTGGCTGTACTGGTGATGAACCTCGAGAAGCTGCTGGAGCTTCTTTTTGTCCTTTTTGCCTTCTTGTTTCAGCTACTGATCGGCACTGAATCCATCCGAAGAGGCGAGGAGCGACTCCTGAGCAATCAACCGGCTTCAGCCTGAGCAACACTCAGAGGTCAGCCGGCCCTCCCCATATTGTTGCCTTGGGGGTGGTTCTTACTTTCTCAGGAGGCCCTACCTAGTGTGGCGTCCTGCAAGTCCATTGCATAAGTTCAGGGCCTTGCGGGGTGGTGCCACCTCTGTGCACACCCAGTAAAGCAGGGATATTGTTCGAAGCAGCAAAAAGTCTCGACCCGAGATATTATCTAAGGAACTTGCAGGACGCCACACTAGCGTGTGTCTCCCGAGAGCTTCCCGTCGAATGGGAGGAAGAAATCATCAAAGCAGAGCTGATTGCCGTCCTTGTGTCGGAATATCTGAGCAACTTAGTTTAGCATTCCGACCTAATCTGGCCAGATTCGCGTCTCTCTCCACTAATCCTCGAGGGACTTTAAAAGCCCAACACTTTGCCCCATTAGCCATTGATGATGGCCAAGTAACTTCCTGTGGGAAGCCAATGCAAACGAGTTGCGTTGACACATTTCAATAATGACGCGAACCAGATCGCCTTCACCAATTAGGTTGGACGTGGGAAAGGAATTGTCCAAGAATGAGTCGCCTAATATTTTGCCAAAACGATCCTCAATGGCATCTAAAGCACCCCTCGCAATATCGAGCTCAAACTCGGTAAGGCGAAACTTATCACCAAGGCCAGTCAAATGCTTTGGTGCGGAAAAATGAGAGGCATTAAGCGAATTGCCCTTCAGGGACGGCTGGTATTTATTGATCTCATTCTGAATCCGAATAAATATATTCGATATTGATGGATTATGCAGCTTGGTAGCTGGAAGCACCAGCTTTTTCTGGACAACAAGTGAAATAATTTCAAGCAAGGCACCCACGGGTCCCTGCATATCCGAATTCGAAAATGCCAAGGCCTCGGAAAATGGCTTAAGCTCAATAGCGCCCCCAAAAACCTGCATAAGAGCATGAAGGCGAGGCACAACATTAAGCTGTTGATCTCCAAGGATTGAGGTAGTAACTTGTGTGCTTAGCGCTGTCATCTGATGGCCTATTATCCCTATGGAGATCCAGTCAATATGCCATCCCATCTTTATTCTTTGTTGCAGAGAAGAATTTAGGTGAGCATATGGTGATCGCACTAGGCCAAAGGGAACCACCCGAAAACCTTTATCCAAAAGAAACTTAACGAGCTTTTCAAGCTCCCTGGCTGATAACAGCGAGACATCCTCACCACTAAGAATTATGGATTCGGATTCGTCAAGAGCCTTGGAAAGCTGCCGCGAGTAAGAAGCCTTGCAGCCTTCAATGTCACGAATACCCCACCTTATATTTATGTGATAGCTTTCAGGGGAAGATGAGAATAGCGAATACAGGGGAATTGAGTGATTGACTATGTAACTCTGATTTGCTTCTTCGCAGGTAAATACTGGATATGCTATTCCGGCTTGATTCAGAAGATCCTTTTGCTCTGCACAAGCGAGCTGAAATGAGGTTGAGGCTGTCTTGTGAAGACCGACATGTAGGAAAGCAATCTTTGACATGCTAGGCAATCAACAAAACGATGGACACCGCTAGCGGCGACAAGTACTCCAAGAACTGATTTTCCAAGAGAAGTTATGCAGCTGCCAATTTATAGTGGTATTTCAAGCAGAACGATCATTGGCACCTCGAAAAATCGCTCTTGCCGGGACTTCCGGATCGAAGCAGCTCAGACTAGGAGACGAGTCTCACTCGGCTCGTCCGCGGGGAATTGAGATTTTTAGAGGTGCCTTTATGTGAGTGTAAAAATAAAATTCTGTGGTTCAGGGGGGTTGATGCCTTGATTGCTCTTGGATGCTTTCGCATCTTGGCCTTCAAGAACGCCGGCGGCTTTGGAGGGCGAGGAAATAATCTCATGATTTCTTTGAGATGACGCCGCATAGAGTGTGTATGGTTTTTTTTTCTGGCCACTTCTCGGCCAACTTCTTTGCCGATGAATGCCAAGATTGGGGCACCTCAACTAATAAAGAGTTGTGAAATACCGGAACTGAAAAAATGTTTGTGCATGGTTTTCCATGGAGCTTCTCTGCTTGTAGGCAAAGGTCTGTTGTCCAGAGATGCCACCCAAGAGCAGGATCAATTTGGCAGAGTGTATCTTGATGTAAAAGAACGCCAAGTGGGTCGATTGAAGTAGCCGCTGACGAGGGTGCATAGGCCATCAAATTTGATCTGTCAACTATCATCCCTCTAAATGTATCGGTATTGAGCGTTGATGAGTCGTCGCCATGGCTTTCTACCCCTACAAAGCCTGCGGGCCAAGCATGCGCCATGTTACGTTCCATCTCAAGAATCTTCCTGGTGATCAGCCATCCACAGCCTTTCGGTATGTATAAGTCTTGGTGTGCAAAAAGTCTCCATGGATGCGATGCGCTCTGCGCTCCAAGCTCATAGGCTTCAGCGGCGCTGTTGGATTCATAAATAGGGATAATCTCCGCTCCAATCTCCTTTAATCCCGGTGAGCGAGCAATATTTAATTCAAATTGCCATTGCCTATTCACTGGAACAATGACAGTTATGCGAGGCCAGTCGGCTGATTCGATACCCAATGGCTGATCGTAGCGATTGGCTGAAAATATAACTTGCACAGTAGCCATTAATGATGCTGCCTTCTTGGCTGGAATCCCAAGTTGAAAAGCTGCATGAATAAGGCTATGAACATGGGGCTGATCCGAAATCTTGCTTTTGTGGGTATCTACGATGTCAGGCAGCCAGCCCGTATCGAGTAGCTGCTTGGTCATCCCTGATGGGGAGTAAAAGCGAAGGTGGGTATCATCCAAGATGCCCATCGTATCATAGGCAAAATCTCCTGTTAGCAGCCTCTCTAAAACACTAATGTGAGTTACATTGGGTACGCATACTTTAAGCTCCGTTGAGTTGCACGACACTTGATGAAGTCCTTGCAGAATCGTATGGGGAGAAGGTAAGTGTTCCAATATATCTCCAAGTATGATCAAGTCGAATGGATCTGTGCCCAAATATTTTGAGAATTCGTATTCGCTAAGGCTGGAAACATCAAGCTCGATCACTTGATCTAGAACTTTAGATGCCTTGGATAGGGATTCGCGTGATATATCTACGCCTGTATAAAATAGCCGAGGGAAGCGTTCCTTAAGGGCTCGACCAAGTCGCCCCGTCCCGCAGCCAATCTCAAGGCACCGCCTTGGCGCTGTCGTTACAGAACTTAAAAGTTTTTGATTTAGACTTCCGCAGTAAAAAGAAGGCTTGACCATGTGCAAATTGCCGGGATGGCATTTATTATTGCGCATAGACCCCGCCTTGATGTGAGACTTATTACGAAGTGCGATTCTGTGAGATTGGCGCCCAAGGCTGAAACGGCGCATGGCTGTCATCGCGCTATACTTGGCTAGGAGCCTGTTGCACATAGGTCGTTTCGAGCAAAACGAACCAACTCTCTCTGCGCCAACGCCCAATCCGGTCTCGGAATGGTCTCAAAGGCAATCTTGCTTCGGTGACGCCTGGCTCTTGAGATTGGTTGCAGCATTTGCGATCTTGGTTAACCAGCACGAAGATATCAATTCACTGCTGTCTCAGTTCGATTCCGGCCTGGCTTTCCATTCCGGTGGAAAAGCGCTCGAATTCTGTCCGACGATCTATGCGCGACAGGCTCCTAGGAGTTTGTTGCCAATAGATCAGCGCCCAGTCTCTCCACAGTCGCCCATCAATCTGCCCAGATCCCAGTGACTGCAATGGTTCTGGGCGATATACTCGGACATGCAGAAGCGCAAGACCTTTCGCCCCTGGCAGCCGCAGCAGGCCACCCTGCTGCCGCCGGCACCGCGTGAGTGACTCTCAGAAGACCACCAGGTGTATTTCCTGCTGGACCTGGTGGATGAGCTGGATCTCTCCGAGATCCTCGTACCCGCTCAGGCCAAGGACCCCCGCGGAGAGAAGGGATTCGATCCACGCATGTAGCCGCAGGCTTCCGCGCAGCGGTTGACGATGCTGCTGCTTTACGCCTACTGCGTGGGCATCGTCTCCTCCAGGAAGATCGAGCGGGCCTGCTACGAGGATCTGGCTTTCCGCGTGCTGACCGGTAACCAGCAGCCGGACCACAGCCGCATCAGCGACTTCCGCCGCCGCCATCTCGGAGCCCTGGAGGAGCTGTTTGTGCAGATCCTGCGCTTGTGTCAGAAGGCCGGCATGGTGAGCCTGGGGCAAGTGGCGCTGGATGGCACCAAGGTGAAAGCCAATGCCTCCAAGCACAAGATACTCCTGTGGATGCTCCGCGCTTGCCGCTCGAGGAATTGACCGAGACCACTTTCACCCTGGTGGCTGAGCACATGTCGCTGGTGCAGATCATCGATGCCGCAGAAGGCCTGATCCAGCTGGCCTCCCATCCCACCAGGCCAAAAACAGCGCTGCCGATGCCAATTGATGAATTGCAGGCCCTGCTGGAGAAGGTCATCGATCTCAGGGATTGGCAGGAGCTGGAGGAGCAGGACGATCGCGATGACACCCAAAAGCTGATCGACAACGCCACCGATCCCGACACCGTGCTGGTGCGCGATCCCTCCGCCACTCCGGAGCTGCAGGAGATCGGCATCCTCGAGCTCCTGCAGCGCTATCCCTGCCGCGGCAACGATGCCCGCTGGAGCCCCGACGATGCCATCGCCTTCCTGGAGACCAAGGCCCGCTGGCTGGATGCGGCACTGGAGACCTGGGAGACCGATGGCGAGGCCATGGCCGACGACAGCGACGTGATCGAGGCCAAAGCCGTCGTGCTGGTCGTGCCGGAGAAGCCCGGCCAGGCGTTGCTGTCCGAGGTGCTCGACGTGCTGATCCCCGTGGAGGAGTGAACCACCGGCCGGGAGCCTGGGCTACTGGAGCAATCCTGCTGGCGATCAGGCCGCTGCGGTGCGAACGGCGGGACCGCCGCGCAGGATGCCAAACACCTCGCGGGCGACGAACCGCTTGAGGCAGCGGATGATCTCCTTCATCGAGCGTCCTTCTGCCGTGCGTCGTTCGACGTACTCCCGGGTCTGCTGATGCCGCTGCAGCCGGCAGATCACGATGCGGTGCAGGGCGCAGTTGGCCTGGCGGTTGCCGCTGCGGTTCAGCCGGTGCCGCACCACCTTGCCCGAACTGGCGGGCAGTGGATTGACGCCACAGAGGGCAGCGAATGACGCCTCGGATTTCATCCGTTCCTGGTTGTCGCCAACCGCCACAACGAGGGTGGCACTGATGTCCACACCCACGCCGTAGGTGTTCCGCAGCTCGGGGCACAGCTGCATGGTCAGTCGATCCAGCTGCGTGACGGTTTCCTTGAGCTCCTCATCCAGCTGCTGGATGCGGCGCGCCAGGATGCGCAGGGTCATCTTGGCGGACCAAAGCGTCGCCCGCCTTGGGGATGACGCTGGCCGTTCCGGCGATACAGGCCCGTGCTGCGGCCTCCGCATCGATTGTGTCGTCCTTACCGATGCGCCGCCGCGTGGAGCGATCCGGCCGGTTCACTTCCACCACTGCCATCCCTGCGGCCTGCAGGGCGCGGCAGAGCCCGGCGCCGTAGCAACCGGTTCCCTCCACGGCGAGAGCCGCCGGTGGCGAGCTACGCGCTGCCGGCGGACTGTGGGGTCCGCCGGCCCGTGCGCTCCGCGACAGCGGTGGTACGCACGGGCAGCAGCCAATGGGATTCACGTCTGGCGCCGATCAGAAACCCTCTGACCACCGCTGAAAGGCCGAACCAGGAAGGACCCGATTTCCCCCTGCCACCCCCCTGCCATGGCAGGGGGGTGGCAGGGGGGGACCCGCCTACGTAATTGACGCGACCCGCCTACGTAGTTGACATCGGGCACCACGGCGAATACCGGGTTGGAGCCGAATGCTGCGGCCCAGCGGATCAGCTCCTGGTAGCCACTGCGTTTGGCATCCAGCTTGAGGCTGCCCAGCCAGCCGCCATTGGCGCCCAGGGCCACCGCCATGTGCGTGAGTTTGTGGGTGTCAATGCCGACCACCACATCGTGGCCAGTGCTGATCTCGGGGACATGTGCTGTCGCTGCGCTCATGGCTGCTGGGGACGGGAGGGGGTGCAACCAACCGGGCAGACGGACAGGCCATTGACGGGACGGGAACGTCGGACTCCTATGAGGTCACGGGACTCCCCGGCTGGTTGCCCCACCGCACGGACCGACAGGTCTTGTGAAAGACACCACCCCATACTGGAGAAGGTCCGCCATGAGCAGGGTCAGGCCCGCGCTGGTGGGGTCCCGAAATCATCAATGGCCATGAGCCACGAGCGGATGCTCAGGGCTGAGAAGGAACTGGAGAAAGAGATCAACGCCTTGATCCGCAAGGCCGAGATCCTCGATGCCCAGGAAGACCGGCGCTACGGCAACGGAAACCTGGGCAGTGAACTTCCCGATGAGCTGCGCCACAAGCAGGGCCGCCTCGAAAAAATCCGTCAGGCCCGCAAGGAGATGGAGGCGGAAACCGCTGCAGCTGCAGCGCGGCAGCGGCAGGAGGAAGCCGAGAAGGCCAGCGCCAAAGCGACCGCAGCCGAGGAATCGGATGCATCGGCCCCTGAGCAGGCCGAGCTGAACAAGAAAGCGGAAGCCGCAGCGGCAAAGGCAGTAGCGGCGGGGGACAAAGCCATCGAGGCCGCCGAGAGCGCTGGCCTCGAGCCACCAGATCTGGAGCCACTCGCCTCTGACGCGATGCCCAGGCGTGGTCTGGCGAGAAAGGCTGACGGCACACCGACGGCCAAGACCCAACGGAATCTCACAGATTCCGACAGCCACCTCATGCAGTCCGGCGGCACCTACCTGCAGGGCTACAACTGCCAGCTGGCGGTCGACAGTGACCACCAGGTGATCGTGGCGGTGGGCGTCAGCAACCAGCCACCGGACGTGGAGCACCTGGAGCCCATGCTGGAGCGGATCGCCGCCAGCGCCGGTGAGCTGCCGGACGTGATGACGATGGATGCGGGCTACTGGAGCGACGACAACGCAGGTCACTGTGAGGGCCTTGGCATTGACGCCTACATCGCCACCGGCCGTCTGCCGCATGGGAAGCCGCCACCGCCACAGCGAGGACCGCTGCCCAGAGATGCCGACGCCAGAACCCGCATGGCCCGCAAGATCAGAAGCAAGAAGGGATCCAGGATCTACGCCCAGCGCAAAGCGATCGTGGAGCCGGTGAACGGCCAGATCAAGGAAGGCCGGGGCCTGCGGCGGTTTCTCTTGCGGGGCCTGGAGAAGGTCGACGGCGAATGGCATCTGATCGCTGCCACCCACAACCTGCTCAAGTTGTTCCGGTACAGGCGATCACAGCAGCAGCTCTGGGCAGCAGCGACGGGATGAGGGGTAGAGACCCTGGCGATGCCGCCAGGACTGAGTCAACCTCGCCCCAATGAACCAGCTCAGCGGAAGAGGTAGACCTCAGAGCTCACCTCACCGGGATTCGTCGTGACCAGGGGCTCGCTGCTCTATTGGCAACAAACTCCTAGGTGGGACAACAGCTTGTTGGTGGCTATCTCATCATCGCAAGATGAGCTAAGTGGGTATTGCTATGCGTGGTGACACTGTGCTATGGTTCTTTATGGGCACGTAGCAATGTCATCAGCTTGCCGTCGTCTTTTGGGATTTGGCTTTCCAGTATAAACTTTCCGCTAAAGCCATACATCTTGCCCCATAATAGCGGTTCGCAAAAGTAACTTAAAAATGTTTTGTCGGTAATAAAGTTTACATGTGTAGGGTCTGAAAATGCTTCGGGTCTAGGGAACGCGGGTGTCAGTGACAAAAATAGAGCGCCTGGCTTAAGAACGCGAAAAATCTCGTTCATTAATTCTACAAAAGCAAAACGTCTTTGCGGACAGTAAATAACTCTTGGAATGTGCTCGATAAAGTCAAAAGCCGTGACGTAGTCAAAATAACAGTCGTCAAAGGGAATCGACTCGACTGCTAAATCAGAAACTTTAATATTAGTGCGTTTGCTTGAGTTTTGCAGGTCAATTCCCCACAGATGCGTTGCATTAAAGACATTATTGGGATGGCCTCCGCAGCCTAAGTCTAATGATCGCTGTTCATCAATGGAAGGAGTTGGGCGCCCACTTTTTGCCAAGGATTCAAGCTGCTCGGCCTTGTGATGAATGGGCGGCGAGAACTTAAACGAACTGACATACTTCATGCCTTCTGCATCGGCCGCGTTCAAATCAATTGAATGATCAACTTTGCTTTGCGGGTGAAAGATCTGAACTCTGTCGTCAACAACAACAAGCCCAATAGATTGTGCGCAAAATGACAAGGCTCTATCGATGCCCCAGCCATATCGAATTTGCTGAGGAACTGGATAGACTTGATTGAGGGCTGTGGTCTTGGCAAGAAAGCAAAAGCCTTCTGCTACGGCACATTGCCGCATTCCAGAGGTGGCATGGTGAGCACAGCTCTGATAGTAAAATCGAGAATCGCGCCGCAGTGAAGGAGTCCATACCGCGATATCATTTCTCGCAGTCACTTCGCGAATACAATGAATGAGCATATTCGCACCCAAAACCTGAACGTCTGAAGCAATAAATAAGAGCCATTGATAGCCCCCTTCAAGAGCCTCTTGGGTGGCGCGGTTCCAAAGGCCTGGATAGTAGTTATTGGGAATGACTATATCTGCGCGCTGTGGCTTTGTTGGAGATGATGAGTCAATGAGTATGGTGGGAAAATGCTTCTCAAAGAATCCTTTTAAGGCTTCTGCATTTTGGTTGAAGTCGTAGTTGGTGATGGCGACAAGAATGCTCTCTTTGCGGGGTGGCGTATTGATCGCCTGTGCTTTCGCCCTAGTGCCAATGAAGCTTGTGCTCCTTCTGTGCATGAACTGGTACTCAGGCTGCTTGGACTCTACGTCGTCAACTTTGCAGGTAGGCAAAAGTAAGTAACATCCGTACAGTCGATCTGTGTAGGCGTTTGATGGATTTGGATCGTTATGGATTGTTTTGCAATCAGCCGAGGGGTTCCAGATATTGTATCCATTAAAGTAAAGCGTTGCGGCGAGTAAGTGCTCGCATCCTGCAATACCCAGATTGATGTGAGATCCGTCCGTCACTCTGGAATGAAATGAGTGCTTCTTGAAAATCCAGGTGTCTTGAGATTCGAAGGGATTCGACTTCAGTATCCCGTCTAGTTCATGGCGGGTCAATGCGGCAACAGTGCTATCAACCGTGATCTTGGGGAGTAATCTCGATATATCGCTAGATAGCATGATGTCACCATTCGCGATCGCGATATGCGTCGCGTTCGGATCGGTGTACTCGTTGATAGCGAGAAAGATATCTGAAAATGATGCCCGAGAATAAATTCTTTTCACGTTGATCCGCTCGTTGTTCGAGGTGATCGGCACCCCCTCGTTCAGTACCGTGATCTTGCTGACGACGTCAACGGCCAGGTTGTATTCTAGGCATTGGATGAGCCTATCAAGCTTTTCCTTGTCTTTCGAAGCGTAAATCTGCGTGAACAGATGTACTTTAAGACTGGTCTGATCTGGGCTGTTTGCGGTCGCTGGCAGTGGGTGTTTGCGTTGAATCATTGTCTTTAAATCCTCGTGCTGTTGCTTGTCGGCAGAATGGCTTTTGAGCATCGAACCTGGTCTATGCCGATAGGAAAAGCATGGTTCCGCCAGATAGCCCAGCCTGCCACCCCGACGCACGATGCCTAGCCACAGATCCCAGTCCGCTAGTGGAGACAGCAATTCATCGTAGCCACCGCAAGTTTCGATCCAATCGCGTCGGATCAGTGCGCAGGCGTCAATGCGATTGGTGCACCATAGGTCATTTATCTTAGGCACTCCTGGCCGGAAAAGCTCCTCAACCAGGCCGAAATGCTGGCTATCACCATACACGGCTGCCAGCTCGGGATGCTGTTCGATCAGTGGTAGCCCATGGGAGAAATAGCCGGCCAGCAGGTGGTTGTCATCGTCCAGGGGCAGCACCACTGGAGCGCTGGTGGCACCCAGGCCAGCATTGCGAGCGGCAGAAAGGCCACGGTTGATCTGATGCAGTACCCGGTATCCGAGTTCATGTACACGTTGCAGGATGAGACGACTGCGCGGATCGCTGCTGCCATCGTCGATGATCTGCAGTTCGAGCTGCTCGGCGGGCAGGGGTGCGCTGTGGCGTTCCACACTGGCGATTGCTTCCAGTAGCAGGTCCCCCTGGTTGTATGTGGGCACGATCACAGCAAGCCTGGGAGGGCTGGGCGTTGGTGCATCTGTGGATCGGTTGAGCCTCAGGCTCGTCTGCCCGCAGTGGCCAGTTACTGGTAGCGGTAGATCGGCCTGCTGTTGCAGGGCGTCAAAGACAGCGCAAGTTTCGGGAAACACGGCTCGATGGAGCGTCTCCAGGGGATCCCCGGGGGGGAGGCTGACCAGCCTGTCGTTGCGAACCAACGGCCGGAGATCGACATCTGGCAACGTGAGGTTCCAGCGCTGCTTCAGCAGCGTCGGTAGCTGCTGGGGATCTTCAGCCAAGGCCTGACTGTTGAGCAGCAGGGAGCGCTCAGGCCAGTGTGACGCCACCTCGAGCAGTCGGCGGTTGTAGTGCTCCCAGATCGGCAGGCACCAGTCCGGGTGGGCCAGGAACACGGGCGGTCGCACCCGTGCGAGGGCAGCAGCCACATCCCAGGGCTGGCGGTAAATCCCGATTACACGCGCCCCTGTGCTGAGCGATTGCCAGAAGGGCAACAGAAGCGTAGTGCGTGGATCCTTCCATCCCCAGAGCTGATCACCAGCGGAGCGGCTTCGCTGCGCAAGGTAGGCTGCAGCCTTGGGGCGAATAGCTTCAGCGGCGGCGTCGGGGCGAAAGATGCCGCTACTGCTCCAGCCCCAGTCGGGCCAGGCCGGTTGCTGGTGAGGCACGGCGGCCTGCAGCAGCTGCCGATTCAGTGATACTACGGGCTGATCCTCGTGGTAGCCGTCGGGATTGCCGCTGTCCGCTGGCAACGGATCGGCGCCGAGATCAAAGCCGAGCTGTTCAAGCATCCGCGCCAGCAATGAGGTACCGCTGCGGTGCATGCCAACGATCAGGTAGGGGCTGTTGTTCATCGACAGAAGGAGCCGCTACGGTGATTTCTAGGAGCCTGTCGCGCACAGAGCAGTCCCTGCCCTCTCCACAGACGCTCCTGAATCTGCACAGTTGCCAGTGACTGCAACTGGTCTGTCCGGCAAGATGATCTTTGATCAGCTTCAGGCCTTCTGGTCCTTAGAATTTGCTGCCAATAGAGCAGCGGGTCTTTGGCCACGACGAACCGTGGCTGAGGTGAACTCCAGCTGCACTGGTCTTCTGCTGAGCAGGTTCATTCAGGCGAGTCTGAGTCAGCGCTGGCCACTCTTGCCAAGGTCGGTGCCCCTCATCCTGTCGTTGCCGCCAGCGCCAGCTGCTGTGATCGCCTGAACCGGAACAACTTGAGCAGGTTGTGTCTGGCAGCGATCAAGTGCCATTCACCATCGACCTTCTCCCGACCCTGCAGCAGGAAACGCCGCAGGCCTCTACCTTCCTTGATCTGGCCATTCACCGGCTCACGATCGCCTTACGCTGGGCGTCGATCTTGGAGCCCTTCTTGCTTCTGATCTTTCGGACCATGCGGGCCTTGGCGTTGGCCTCGCTCCAGTAGCCCGCGCCCATCGTCATCACATCAATCACTACACCCAGCGATGCTGTAAGCGATGCGCCCCAGCATGGGAGTTGGGTGGTCGACCAAGTCTGATTCAAAGTCGTAGCATGGGTTGTGTTCTGGCTGGCGCATCGCCATCGTTAGGGAACCTCTGGACAACAAGCCATAGAAGAGAGTCTGGAGCCGCGCTTTGTTCGGGATGCACTATTTGAGGGTGAATCGGGTGTTGATCAACCTGAATTCACCTTTGTGGAGGCTGAATCTTGCCCATTTGGGGTGGTGTTTGCCCCAAATGGGCACACCACTCCCCC
>NZ_JAYGID010000025.1:0-23650 GCF_034931685.1 Synechococcus sp. CCY9202 | reverse complement strand
GGGCCGCAGCAGGCGCCGCACACTCAGACGCAGCGAACGGCTGGCCACCAGTTCGCCCACGCCGTCCTGACGGGCGCTGATCGCGGCCCGATCCACCAAGGGAGCCTCGATCCAGCGGCGCAGACAGCGCCCCCCCATGGCGGTCATGGAGCGATCCAGGGCCCACAGCAGGGAGCCCTGCAGGCTGCCCCCCAGCTGGGTGCGGGTCAGCTCCAGGTTGCGGCGGGTCTGGGCGTCAAGCACCAGCTGGTCGCTGGCATGCCAGAGCCGAGGCATGTCCAGGGGCACCAGCCGGCCGGTCTCGGTGCCCTCCAGATAGGCGAGCAGTCCGCCGGCGGCGCGCAGGGCCAGGGGGGCCTCCGCCAGCCCCAGGCCATCGAGGCTGGCCAGGCGGAAGCGGGCCAGCAGCCGTGCCCGCGCCTCCGGTGCCGCGAACGGCGTGCGGGGCTGGCTGGTGAGCAGCAAGCCGTCAGGGCACCAGGTCGGTTCGGGCTCTCCGCTCCAGAGCACTTCGGCGGCGTCCTGCTGCAGCAGCTCCTGGTGCAGCAGATCCGTGCCCTGCCGCTCGGTGAGCCGGAATTCGCCGGTGCTCACATCGGCTACGGCCAGTCCCCAGTGGTTGCCCTCCCGCACCACGGCCGCCAGCCAGTTGTTGCGGCGGGCGCTGAGCATGCCCTCGTCCAGCACCGTGCCCGGTGTGAGCACGCGGGTGATCTCCCGCTTGAGCAGGGCCCCCTTGGCTGGGGTGGTCTCCAGCTGATCGCAGAGGGCGACGCTGAGGCCGCGGCGCACCAGTTCGCTGCAGTGGCGCTCAGCCGCATGGTGGGGCAGGCCCGCCATCGGGACGCGCCCGATCGCCTTGCCGGCCTCCTTGCCGGTGAGGGTGAGCTCCAGCAGGCGCGAGAGGGTGATCGCGTCTTCGAAGAAACACTCGAAGAAATCACCCAGGCGGTAGAGCAGCACCCGCTCGGGATGGGCCGCCTTGAGTTCGACGTAGTGGCGCAGCACCGGCGTCAGCTGGGCCGGATCCACCAGGCTGTGGTGATGCCAGCGGGGCAGGTCGTGATCGGGCAGGTCTTCGGCGTCGGCCGGAGCAGCGGCTGCGGCGCAGGATCCGTCAGGGGTTGCTGCGCTGGTGGAGCCAATGGGCTCCGTGTCCAGACCACTGAGCTCGCCTCCGTTGCCGTTGCCGTCACCGGTCGCGAGGTCCAGGCCGCCAGCCGCTCTGGCTGGCCGGCGTCGGCGGGGCCGGGCCGTGGCATCGGCCTCCAGCTGGGCGTCGTCCAGGGGCGCCTCATCACCGCTGCGATTTGCCTCGCCTGGGGCCTGATCCGAGCTGGGCAGCGCGGCCGGAGCTGCGGCGAACAGGTCTCCCTGCAGCCCCAGATCGGCCACCAGCGACAGCTGCTGCTCGGCTCCCGCGGCCACGCTGGCAGGACGAACGAGGCTTGATCGTAAGGGGCCTGGTCGGTCCGCTCCCGACAACTTGTGAAGGAACCTGCCAGCTCCGGGTCGGGGGCAGGAATCGTCGTGTGAGAATCCCGAAACTGACCGCCGGCGACCCCCTGCCGCTGCCGGCCATCTCCGTTGCCGCACCCATGCAGATCCTCAACACCCTCACCGTTCTGGCCCTGGTGGTGATGTCGTTCGCGCTGGTGGTGGCGGTGCCCGTGCTCTACGCCAGCAGCGACGACAGCGGCCGCTCCAATCGCATCATCCTGCTGGGCGGCGCCGCCTGGGTGGCCCTGGTGCTGCTCAACTGGGGCATGAGCTATTTCGTGGTCTGAACCCCTTGGCCATTTTTGAAGGTCGCTTCACCGACGTTGCCAGCCTCCGCATCGCTGTTGTGGTGGCGCGGTTCAACGATCTGGTGACCGGTAAGTTGCTCAGCGGCTGCCTGGATTGCCTCTCACGCCACGGCATCGATGTGGGCGAGTCGAGCGCCCAGCTTGACGTGGCCTGGGTCCCCGGCAGTTTTGAGATTCCCCTGGTCGCCCAGCGGCTTGCCGGCAGTGGTCGCTATCAGGTGGTGGTCACCCTCGGGGCGGTGATCCGCGGCGACACCCCCCACTTCGATGTGGTGGTGGCCGAAGTGAGCAAGGGCGTGGCCAGCGTCGCCCGTGACACCGGAGTGCCGGTGATCTTCGGGGTACTCACCACCGACACCCTGCAGCAGGCCCTGGAGCGGGCGGGCATCAAGAGCAACCTGGGCTGGAGCTACGGCCTGCAGGCCCTGGAGATGGGCAGCCTCATGGGGGCATTGGCAGACCCCTGAGCCGCTACATGGCACTGGCCGGGCCTGTTGTGCCGGAGCCCCAGCCGCCATGTCCTTTGTGCTCTGGGACCATTTGGACTTAAGTTCAATTCAGATAAAATCCTGTATTGCACTGGCGAAAGCCCCGCAGACTTCTCTTCCTCTGCGCCTCCCTTGATCTGAGCGCTTGCCTGATCCTGGCAGCATTGCTCGATCAGACACGGAGAACCGATCTCCTGGGACAGCCTCGGTGGCTGATCGCCTTCGCACTTCTGTACCTGCTGTTCGGCTGGCTGTTCGGTACTTATACGGTGCTTCGCTGGCCCTGGTTGCGCCTGCGTCTGGTGATCCTGCGCCTGATGATCACAGCCCTGGCAACCATGCTGGTTGTGGCCCTGATGGATTGGCTCTTCAACCTGCCTGTGGGGCTTTACCTGAGCCACCGAAGCACACAGACGTTCCTGCTCGGTTCCCTCACCGTCTGGGCGCTGCTGGTGAGACTGGGCCTCCGCTGGCTGGGCCGCCACTCACCCCAGCGAGACTGGGGCCTGATGGCGACTCCTCACGAAGCCCCGGCAATCCTGCGGGAGTGGCAACGCACACCCTTTGCGGTCACCCCTCGGGTGCTCACCCCTGCGGGCCATGCCTTCCCCCCGGGCGGTGTGGTCCTTGGCAGCGATCTGCGCTTGGCCCCCGACCAGGAACACCAGCTTCAGATTCTGGGTGACAACGGTGTCCCGATCACAACAGTGATCGAGCTGGCGGAGCGGGAACTGGAGCGACTGCCCCCCGCCCTTCTGCCTGCCGACTGGTTATCCCAGGCTGACATTCCCTGGTCTGACACCTTCAGTGTGCAACGCCAGCTCAAACGTGTTGCCGATGTGGTGGTAGCGGTCCTTCTGCTGGTGGTCTGCCTGCCTGTGATGTTGTTGGCAGCTCTCCTGATCTGGCTTGAGGATCGAGGGTCAGTGTTTTATGTCCAGGAGCGCAGCGGCTGGATGGGCCATACCTTCCGACTGCTCAAGCTGCGCACCATGACCCGCGCCGATCCAAATGCGCCTGCCAGCTGGACCTTGCCTGGTGACTGTCGCATTACGCGGGTGGGTCAGTTACTGCGGCGGGTGCGACTCGATGAACTGCCCCAGTTGATCAACGTGCTCAAGGGCGATATGAGCCTGATCGGCCCAAGACCAGAGCGCCCGGAGTTCGAAGCTGAGCTGGAAATTCATATTCCCCACTATCGCAAGCGCCATTGGATGCGACCAGGCCTGAGCGGCTGGGCTCAGGTATGTGCGCCCTATGCCGCAAGCCTGGAGGAAGCCGAACTCAAGCTCAGTTATGACCTTTACTATCTACATAACTGGAGCACAGCTTTAGACCTGCTGATTCTGATCAAGACGATCAAGATCATTCTCAAGGCAGGGGGCCGCTGAGGTGAAGGCACTGGTGTTTGGCTGCACTGGCCAGGATGGCTCACTGTTGTGTCGCTCGCTGCTGCGCCAAGGGGCGACAGTGGTGGGAGTGTCCCGCTCCAGCAATCCCAACCTGGCAACCCATCAGCAGCTTGGCATCACAGGAGACCTGGAGCTGACCACAGCAGATCTCTGCGATTTCCGCGAGATTCTAGAACTGATGACCCGCCATCAGCCAGAAGAAATCTATAACTTGGCAGCCCAGTCGTCGGTTGGACTTTCCTTTCGTCAACCGGTGGACACCTTTAACAGCATCATCAATGGCACGATCAACCTACTGGAGGTTGCACGCTTCGCCGACTTCAATGGACGACTCTATTTTGCCGGCAGTAGTGAGATTTTCGGAAATACGCCGCGACCCGCCGATGTGCGGAGTCCGCGCCAGCCTCTGAGCCCTTATGCCATCGCAAAAGATGCCAGCTTCAATACGGTGCAGGTCTATCGACAAGCCTATGGTCTCGGCTGCGTGACCGGCGTCCTGTTCAACCACGAATCACCCTACCGCTCCTCCACATTCGTAACCCGAAAGATCGTTGACGGGGCATTACGCTGCCGACACGATTCCCGATTTCGCCTACAGCTAGGAGATCTGTCTGTAGCGCGAGACTGGGGCTGGGCCGAAGAATATATCGACGCCATGCAGCTGATCCTTCGCGCCGACTGCCTGGAGGACCAGGTGATCTGTACTGGAAGAATGGAAACTCTGGAATATTTTGTCGCCCGCGTATTCCGGGAGCTTGACCTCGACTGGCACGATCATGTCGACCTTGTGGAGAGCCTGCGGCGTCCCTCGGAAATCCTCAGCAGTGTCGGAGATCCCGCGCCGATGCTGGAACGCCATGGCTGGCGGGCACGGCTTGATGTGGATGGCGTGATCACAGCCCTGATCAGCCACGCCTGCCCCTGATCCGGGGACTGGGACAGTCGGTGGTGGATCCGTAGGCCTCCAGATGGTCCTGCACCAGCCGCTCGGGGGAGAAATGACGACGCAGCCGGGCATAGCGCTCTCCTCCCAGCCGGTGACTCGGCCGCGGCAGAGTCTCCTGCCCGGCCGCGGCCAGCAGCTCGCTCCAGACCCGTGCATTCAGGGCCGGCAGCAGGGTCGCGAAGCTCTGGCCAACCTCCCGGTGCACCTCCAGATCCGAGGCCACCACTGGCGTGTCACAGGCGAGAGCTTCGATCAGCGGAAGGGAGAACCCCTCGGCCAGGGAGGGCACCAGCACGGCTTCGGCGTGGCGGTAGAGCCAGGCCAGCACCGGATCCGTCGCTGCCAGTTGCAGCACCGCATCCTCCAGACCCTGGCCATGGATCCAGCGCCGCTCCTCGGCTCTCCAGGGGCCTCCTCCGGCACAGACCAGCAGGGGCTGATCCCTGCGACCCCGATCGCCGTCGCCGCCATGCAGCAGGCTCAGGGCCCGCAGAAGTGTGAGGCCGTTCTTGTAGGCGTGGCGCTTGCCCACCATCAGCCAGAACCGTCGCCCCTCCAGCGCCTCCACGGGCTGGGGGACCAGCCTGTCGATGGCGGTGGCGAGGTGGATCACCCTGAGGGGCGTCCGCAGGGTCGGCTGGAAGAAAGCCAGGTCGTCGGCGCTGGCGGCGCTGATGCTGATGATCAGGTCAGAGACCTCCAGCCACCCCGGCTTGTTGGCATGGGGGGAACGCAGGGCCGGCAGGAAAAAGTGCTCGGGATGGCGCTCCGGCGTCATGTCGAACAGGCTGCTCACCAGGCGTTGGTGGCTCTGCAGCCGATAGGGCCCGCCGCCGTAGAACGTGGCGTGCACCACATCCGCCCGCCGCCAGGGCAGGTGACCGGACCAGGGCCAGCAGCCCTGGCGCTCCTCCGCCATCAGCACCTCTGCGCCCGCAGCGCGCAGATTCAGGGCCAGTTCTCGGAAGTAGCGGCTGATCCCCCCCCGCCGCTGCCGCCGGAAGATCTGGCCATCGAAGCCGATGCTGACGCTCTGGGAGAAGCGAGAGGGCATGCTTCAGTCTCCGGTATCCCGGGTCACAGCGTGCCCATGGACCCCCTCCCTGCCGCCCCTGTGCCCGTGAAGGCTGCGTCTCCCGAGACCGATGCCGCAGGGTCCGGTTCGGAAGGCGGGCTGCCGCTGGTGACGGTGATCACCCCCTGCCTCGAAGCCGCGAGAACCTTGCCCGAGACGCTCACGAGCGTGGCGCGGGCTCGGCAGATTCTGCGGCAGGCCGGTGAAGACCTGGAGCATCTGGTGATTGATGGCGGCTCCCGTGACGGCACCCAACGGCTGCTGGAGCGGCATGCAGACCGTCATCCCTTCTGCCGCTGGCAGACGGACATCGGCGGCGGCCCCTATGCCGCCATGAATGTGGGCCTGCGGCTGGCGCGTGGCCACTACAGCCATGTGCTCAACGCAGACGATCTCCTGCTGGATCCGGGCGCCTACGCGGCCTTCCTGCTGCAGGCTCGTCGGCGGGAAGCCGCTCTGCTGCTGGCCTCGATCGGATACTTCCGCCGGCCCGATCGTTGGCTGCGGGCCCGGTGGATGGTGCCATCCCCGCCGCGGGATCCGGCCCTCTGGCATCAGCGGCTGCGCAGCGGGCTGCACTACCCCCATCCCGGCTTTCTGGCCGAAACCACCCTCTACCGGGCCACCGGGTTCGATGAGCGCTATAGCCTCTCCGCCGACTACAAACTGATGCAGACCCTGCTGCTGCGACCCGAGCTGGCGGATCGCGTCCAGATCTGCTCGGACCCGCTGGTGGCGATGGCGGAGGGTGGGGCCACCAGCGGCTGGCGGGCGATCCTGCGGGGCCGGAGGCAGTTGGCCGCGATCAATCGGGAGCTGGGGATTGTGGCGCCGCCCTGGCGGCGCTACTGGGGCAAGCTGCGCCTGCGGCTGGGGCCGCGTCCGGCTCCGATACCCTTGCCCGATTGTCCAGGAGAGGAGGGGTGGCGCCGCTGAACATCGCCTTTGATGTGAGTCAGACGGGCCCGCGCAAGGCCGGTTGCGGGTTCTATGCCGCCGCCCTGATCGACGGCCTGCTGGCCTCGGGTGCACCGCATCGCTACACCCTGCTCACCAGCTTCGGCGATTTCTTTCACGATCCCAGCCAGGCGGCGGCCTTCCCCCATCGCCGTCAGGGTGTGGCCTATGGACCCCGCCTGCCGCGACGCAGCGATGCAGAGGCCTTCTGGCGGGATCGGCAGCGGGTGAACGATCGGCTCGCCGGCTTCGATCTGGTGCACGCCAACAACTTCTGGTGTCCGCCCTGGCGGCTCCGTTCCACCCTGATCTACACGCTCTACGACCTGAGCTTTGCCGAGCATCCCGAGTGGACGACCGAAAAGAATCGGCTCGGTTGCTTCCAGGGTGTGCTGCAGGCCTCCCTGCGGGCGGACTGGCTGGTGGCCATCTCCCATGCGTCGAAGCGTGCATTCCTGCGTCATTTCCCCCACGTGCCGGCGGAGCGGGTGCGGGTGATCCATCCGGCCTCACGCTTCGATCAGCCCGGCTTCGATCTGCAGCCCAGCCAACCGCGAGCCGCACTGTTCCGCAGCGGCCGGCCCTTCCTGCTCTCCACCGGCACGATCGAACCGCGCAAAAACCAGCGCTTCCTGGTGGAGGTGTATCAACGCTTCCGGGAGAGGGGCGGAGCGGCGATTCCGCTGGTGTTTGCCGGTGGCAAGGGCTGGTTGATGGAAGGCTTCGAGAAGGATCTGGCGGCATCGCCCTGGGCCTCGGATATCCACCTGCTCGGCTATGTGAGTGATCGGGAGCTGATCTGGCTCTACCGGAACTGCCTATTGAACCTCTACCCAAGCCACTACGAGGGCTTTGGTCTGCCTGTGCTGGAGGGGATGGGGCAGGGGGCAGCGGTTCTCAGTTCCTCGACCACCTCACTGCCCGAGATCGTCGCGGATGCCGGCATCCTCCTGGCACCGGATGATCGCGACGGCTGGGTGGAGGCCATCGAGAGTCTCCTGAACCAGCCCCAGAGGCTTGCCGGTCTGGCTGCTGCAGCCCGGGACAGGGCTGCAGCCTTCAACTGGCAGGACAGCACCCGCCAGCTGCTGGAGCTCTACGAGGAGGCCGCGGCAGCCTCGGCGGCCTGACCCTCCAGGGCATGACGTCGACTGGCACGGCGCAGCTCCCGCAGAGCGGAGATCCCGACGCGATGGTTCCAGCGCCACTGACTGCGCATCGTTTCCAGATAGAGGCTGATCTTGAAGCGCAGGGGATGGTCGCTGCGGTCGATCCAGGCCGCCGTGCTGTGGTGCGCGTAGGCGAAGACCCATCGCAGCGGCACCTGCCCGTCATAGGCCTTGAACATCTCGGCGATCTCCCGATGCACGGCCGGCCGGTCCCTGAGGGTCTTGTTGTCGGCGTAGAGGCGGGAGCCGGCCAGCTTGTCGCTCAGGTAGGCGAAGCGGCAGCCGGCATCGGCAAGCCTGAGCCAGTAGTTGTAGTCCATGCAATACCGCAGACCCGGATCCAGCAGACCCACCGTCTCCACCACGCGCCTGCGGAAGAACAGGGCCGGCTGGCAGATGAAGCAGGTGTGGCGCAACAGTTCCGGATCCCAGAAGGTGGTGGGGTAGGCCTCGAAGGCCCTGTCATTCAGGTCGATGTGATCGGCAGCTCCGTACACCACATCCAGGTCGGGATCGTTGGCGAAGGCGGCAGCCACCCTTGCAAAGGCACCGGGGTAATAGACATCATCCGAGTTGATCCAGGCGATCACATCACCGCCGGCCGCCTGCAGACCCTGGTTCACAGCGTCAGCCTGGCCTCCATCCGGCCGCGACACCCAGCGCACCCCGTCACCTGCGGCCTCCAGCACCTGCAGGGTGTCGTCGGTGCTGCCGCCATCGAACACCAGATGCTCATGGGCGGGATGGCTCTGACTGGCCACGCTGGCCAGGGTGCGGGCCAGAAAGGCCCCCTGGTTGTACGAGGGCGTCACGACACTGATGCGGATCGATGCGCTCATGGAACGGTGCTGCGGAGATGATTCTCGGAGGCGCTCAGCCTCAGGCCACCGGACCGGCGGCATGGGCTTCCTGGAACAGCTCCCAGTACTGCTGAGCCATCACAGCCGGCTGGGCGTAGGCGTCTGCCTGGCTCAGGCCCCGCTCGATCAGCCGGTCTCGCAGGGCCGGATCCTCCGCCAGCTGGCGCAAGGCATCGGCGATCTGCTGGGGATGGCCGGGATGGAAGCGCAGGGCGGCCTCCCCGGCCACTTCCCCCAGGGCGGTGGTGTCGCTGCAGGCCACCGGCAGGCCGCGGGCCATCGCCTCGATCACCGGCAGGCCGAAGCCTTCGTAGAGGGAGGGGAACACCACGGCCAGGGCGTGCTGGTAGAGCCCCTCCAGCTCCGCGTCGCTGACGAATCCGGGCAGGAGGACGGCCTCAGCCAGACCGAGCTGCTCTGCCAGCTCGCGCAGGGGCTCGAGCCGGTCGACGCCATCACCGGTGCACACCAGTTTCAGGTCGGCTGGCAGCCCCTGGTGGCGGGCCATGGCGAAGGCACTGAGCAGCAGTTCATGGTTCTTGTGACGCCAGAGATTGGCGGGGTAGAGGAAGAAGCGTCCGGAGGGCAGGGCGCAGGGGGGCTCAGCCATCGGCACGGCCCTGCGGCTGAGGGCCATGCGGTGGGGAATGACCACGATCCGGCCGGGATCGCCCCCCAGCTCGATCGCCTCCTGACGGGAGAACTGGGAGATGGCCGCGATGCGACTGGCCTTCGCCAGCATCTGGCGGAAATGCTCCAGGCGCTCCCGGCGGGCCGCGGCGGGGAAGAAGTCGGGATAGGCCTGCACCTGCAGGTCGTGGAAGGTGGACACCGTGGTGAGGCTGGCCCGGTGCAGCAGCGGTGCTCCAAAGGGGCAGTAGAGCAGCTGCGCTCCCTCGCCCCGGTTCGGTTGCCCGGTCTCCACCGGCGTCCCGGGCCGCGAGGCCAGCCGTCGACGCCAGCGGCGACCCGCCCGACCCAGACGCCGCGAACCCAGCCAGCGTCCGGCCGCCACCGCGGGGATGACCGGACCGACGTGGAGATTCGGCTCCAGCGGCGATGCGAGTGCCAGTTCCGGCAGCAGCTCGGGCCGACAGGTGCAATCGAATCGCACCTGGGGGTGCTGACGGGCCAGCTCGGTCAGCAGGGTGAGGATGAATGGCTTGGCGCCACCGTTGGCGCCACCGGGGAGCATCGGGGTGAGGTCCACCCAGAGGTGTTCCAGGGGGGGAGGGGGGGCAGGCATCGGCAGGCCGGCGGAACGATCAGGACTGGCGCCCCGCAGTCGGTGCAAAGCAGCGACCCAGGGCCCGCCAGGGTTTGGTGATGGCCCAGGAGCTGCTGCGCAGCAGGGCTTCCAGCCGTTGTTCGAGATTGTCAATCCTGGCCAGCAGGGCGCTGCGTTCACGGGCCCAGTGCTGTTGATTCGCTTCCCATTGCTGCTGCTGCCGGTCCAGCTGCTGGCGGCACACGCCGGCCTGGTGCCATTGCTCCTCGGTGAGACGACACAGCAACGCCGCCTCCTGCAGGGCCCAGTGGCTCTGGCGTGCCTGGAAGGCCTGATCGTGCTGGCAGAAGGGCGCAGCGAGCCGTCCTACCGCCCGGATGTCGTGCTGGTCGGAGGTCGTGCCGCGGGTGCTCTTCTCATCGTGGATGCCACTCACATCGCTGGCGTAGTAGGGCGTCTTGCCGAGCTGCTGCCAGAGATCGAGGCAGAGGGCGATGTCTTCGCCGCACACCCGGAAGCTCTCGCGCAGCCCCCCCACCGCCAGGAAATCGGATCGACGCAGCAACATCAGGGCGCCGGTGACCGCGGGGATCGGGCCTGATTCGAGCGCTTCCGGGCCCTCGGCGTCGATCAGGGGCCCCAGCTGGGGTCGCAGGCGGTTGTACGGCAGACCCTCCGGGGAGGAAAACAGCAGCCCGGCATGGCTGATCTGTCCGCCCGACTGGCGCAATCGACCGCCCAGCACCCCGACCTCCGGGTGCTGGCTGAGGAGATGGATGGCGCGATCGATACTGCCGGGATCAAGGATGAGATCATCGTTGAGTAGCAACAGCCACTCACCCTGCGCCTGCCGCGCCAGAGCGTTCATGTTGCTGGCGAAGTGATACGGCTGCCGCTGAGCGATCCGAAATCCCGGCAGAGCAGGCGCGGGGGGCTGGAGAGCGTTCTCAGCCTCAGCGCTGCCATTCCAGGAGCAGAGCACTTCATCATCCGGGTGCCAGAACGCCCGGGCGTCCTGGAGTGTGGCCAGCATGCGGTTGAGCAGCTCCGGTGTGCGGGAGATCACCAGGCAAGAAAGGCCACCGGCCCGGTGGAGGTCCGTGTCCACGGCGGCTGTGGACATCACGCCAGGGTCCATCCTTCCTCGGGCCC
Organism: Synechococcus sp. CCY9202; assembly: GCF_034931685.1. Classification (NCBI taxonomy): domain Bacteria; kingdom Bacillati; phylum Cyanobacteriota; class Cyanophyceae; order Synechococcales; family Synechococcaceae; genus Synechococcus; species Synechococcus sp. CCY9202. The sequence goes on along the minus strand of NZ_JAYGID010000025.1, from coordinate 12,555 downwards.
GGCGGCGAGACTCAGCTGCAACCAGGGATGACGCTGCTGCAGGTGGCGGCTCACCAGCCGCAGCCGCTGATGGGTGGCGGTGGCGAGCATCGATTCAGGGTGGCGGTGGTAGGTGGCCAGCCGCTGCGGAGCCAGCACGCCCTGGTAGCCGGCTTCCATCAACTTGCACCAGAAGTCGTAATCCTCCCATCCGCCCGGAATGTGGGCATAGCCCCCCACCGCGTCCCAGGCGCTGCGCCGCACCAGGGCCATGGCGTCCAACAGGTTGCGATCCAGGAAATGGCAGCGCTGCCAGCTGCGGCCGCTGATCAGGCTGGGCGCCGCCCCTGTGGAGTCGCTGCCCTGCAGCACGCCGTCCTGGAGCACCTCCACCAGGGGATGCACCACGGCGATGTCTGCCGGGCTCGCCTGAGCCAGGCGCAGGCAGGCGGCCACCGCCTCGGGGTGGAGCAGGTTGTCGGCATCCAGCACGAAGCACCAGGGAGCCTGGGCGAGCCTGAAGGCGGTGTTGCGTGCGGCCGCCAGACCGCCATTGCCGGTGTGCCGCACCAGCAGGGCACGCACGAAGCGTTGACCGTGGCGCTCCAACCAGGCCAGGCAGCGCTGCTCGCCACCGTCCTCGGAAGCATCGTCGACCACGATCAGCTCGAGGGGTCCATGGCTCTGGACGAGGACGCTTTCGAGGGCCGCGGTGATCCGGTCGGCGTAGTTGTGCAGGCTGATGCACACCGCCGCCGTGGGCGTCTGCACCATCCCGCCTGGCCCGGAGGCGTCGCCTTGCCAGGCCCACAGAAGCGTGTGGGCGGGCCTGGGGGTCTGCACCGGCGGTGGTGCTGGCGCCCCCTGGGCCCGCCAGCGCAGTTCCCCCTGCAGCTCCATCGCGCTGAGTGGCGCCACGAAGCCCTGGGGCGGCAGCCAGCCCGGTGCCGGGTCAGAGGGGGGCATCAGGGCCTGCCACCCCCGCAGCAGCCGTTCACTGCCTGGGGGCTCGAGCCGCACCAGCTGGATGCCGGCACGGTTGCAGGCATCCAGCCAGGCGGCCAGCAGCCTGGCCTGCTGCGGGGTCTCGATCGCCAGGTCGTCGAACTCCGGCCAGCCCCAGATCGGTGGCGCCAGGCTTCGTTCCCACTCTGCTCCCAGACTGCCGAAGGCGAGGATGGGCGCCAGCCCGGCCAGGGCCGCCGGGGGTGGCACTCCGAGCTGCCGCGCGGCTTCGGCCTCCACCTCCTCCACCGCCAGCCAGCCGTTGGGGGCGACGCCGGGCTCGAGGGGTTGGGCATTGATCCCCAGGCGACGCAGCAGCGACACCTGCTCGGCCCTGGCGAACACCCAGGGCAGCAGCGCCAGACCGAGCAGCTGCAGGCTGGCGGGGCCCGGCGGCAGGGGGCTCAGCACCAGGGCGATGACCGACTCAGCCGCTTCGGGCGGCGCCTGCTCCTCGATCAACGAGAACCCCGGCGGCAGGGGTGCATGCTGCAACCAGGCATGGACCTGCCAATCGTGCAGGTGGGTGCCCAGTACCTGCAGGCGGCAGCGCTGTGGGAGCGGCGGTGGATCCGGAAGCAGGCCAGCGGGCAGGGTGAAGCTTCCGGGGGGGGCAGCGGCGATCGCGGCCAGATCGTCGGCGCTGAAGCCCTGCCGTTGCCAGTGACGGAGCCGCTCCACCGCCTGCTGGAGATCGTCACCCTCCAGGGCCAGAGCTGCTGCCCCCCACGGATGGAGCCCCTCCAGTCGGGCGGCGCGCCAGAGCGCCTGCCGCTGCAGTGTGCCGGCCAGCCAGCGCGGTTCGGCCACCGGGGAGGGCGGGATGCCGGCCGCCAGACCCACGGTGAGGAAATGGCGCAGCGGTGCTCCCCGAACGGTGAGGCCTCGGTTACGACAGGCCAGCCGATAGGCGTCCCCCTCGAAGGCGGGATGGGGGGAGCGCTGCTCCCGCCATCCCCGCCACCAGTAGTGGCAGAGGGGGTCGTGGTCCAGGCCCAGACCCGGCGCCTGGCGGCGATAGTGGGCCGGATCGAACCAGGGGCCCACCTCCGCCTGGGGCGCCAGGGAAGCGCGCCGATGGATCAGCTGGGAGCGCAGGGAGCGGCCGGCCGGTGCGATCGGCGGTATCTGCTGGCGCCCCGGCGCCGCCAGCCAGCGAACCAGCCGCCTCTGCCGGCGTTCCCGATCGGGTGGCCCCGCAGCCAGCTCCTGCAGCGCACGGTGCAGCCGACGAAGGCGCGGGTGCAGGGCCTGGGGGAGCTCGGCGCGGGAACGGCGGCTGCGCCGATGACCTGGGCGGATGCAGGCCGCGGCAGCCTCGAGGGCCGCTGACATGGGGTCGGCTTCCAGGCAGAAGCGTCCCAGGGCCTGCAGCTGGCGGCGGCAGGCCGAAGGATCGAACCAGGCGCCATAGTCGACCACCAGCAGGGGAAGATCAGCGGCATCCAGCAGAAGCGCACGGTTGTGGCGCCACCAGAGGCGCTGGGCCCGCCAGGCGGTCATGCCGGCGGCCCGGCGATCGCGCTGGAGCAGCGACACCATCACCTCGGCGGGATCCCGCACGCTCAGCACCAGCTTCAGGGGCACCCCGCGCTGCGCGGCGACCTGGCGCCAGAGCGGCAGCAGCAGGCACGTGCGCGGATCCTTGATGGCCCAGGGCCCCAGCTGGCGCCGCTGCTCCTGCGCCAGAAGCCGGTCGAGGCTCTCGGCAGCGCTGCGTACGGCGGGAAAGTCGAGCCAGCCCTCGGGCCGATGCAGCACCCCCGCTTCCGACGGCCACCACTGGCCCATTGCGATCAGCAGCTGCTCCTGCAGAGCCGTGATGTCGGAACGTTCGTAGTAGCCCTCGGGGTTATGGGCATCGCCGGCGATCAGATCACCCGGCAGCGGCACCCCCAGTGCCGGCAACAGCGAACCCAGCAGCGAGGTGCCGCTGCGATGCATTCCCACCAGCAGGATCAGGGACGGGGACTCCGGCGGGCTCAATCCGGGGACGGTTGGACAGGGGGCTCACCGTAAAGGGAGCGTTCCCAGGCGCTCCAGCGGGGGTTCACCGCATGGATGCGGGCACGGTCTGCCGCGCTGAACCAGGGCTCAAAGGCTGGGTCCACCACAGGCTTGGCATTTTCCCGCGGTGGTGAGTGCAGCGCCGGCGTGCCCGGCGGCAGCAGGGGCAGCAGATGCTGATTGAAGTCGGCCGTGAAGTGCTCGAGCCGCAGGGCGCACATCTCGGACGTCAGGCCGAAGTACTGGAGCCACCAGTCTGCAGCAACCCAGGTGCCGCCAAGGCGGAGTGAATAGTAGAGCCCGCTGCGAACCGGCTCAAACGGGAGATCCGGCAGGTTCATTTGCCGCCGCTTGTGGTGCCAGTCGCTGATCAGCCAGGCGTCCAACCGCCGCGCCGTGATGAAGCGGCGCCGCTGCCCGGCCTTCCAGCGGCCAAGGCTTTCCCTGAGGGCAATGGAATCGTGCTTGGCGGGGGTGTCGTCGGCATCGACGGCGATCCCGGGGAGATTGAGCTCGCGGAACAAACGCCTCATGGTGGTGCCGCCGGTCTTGGGCAGATGAAGCCACAGGAACGTGTCGGCCACGATCATCGATACCCGCCTCTCGGTGGTGGATCAGCAGCGACATCCTGGCTGCCGCTGGCACGGCTCACCATAGGATCCCGGCAACGTGGGGGGAAACGAGCCGGTTGCGACTGCCCGATTTCGTTGGCCTCGGGGCGCAGAAGGGGGGCACCACCAGCCTGCACCGCCTGCTGGCCGATCATCCACAGGTGTGGTTGCCCGCCAGCAAAGAGCTGCACTACTTCACCCTGAACCACGGGCGGGGCCCGATTTGGTACGGGCAGCACTATGCGGCGGCTCGGAACGATCAGCGCTGCGGCGACATCACGCCGTATTACCTGTTCCATCCGGCTGCACCGCAGCGGTTGCATGATCTGATCCCCGGCGCCCGACTGGTGGTGCTGTTGCGGGACCCGGTGGAGAGGGCTCTTTCCGGGTTGTTCCATTCGATCCGCCTGGGGTTGGAGTCGCTGCCGCCCGAGCAGGCCCTGGCCGCTGAGTCTGGTCGCCTGGCCGGAGCGGATGAGCAATTGCGGGCGGGCCTGTCGCAGCACCATTCACACCAGGTGCACAGCTACCTGAGCCGCAGCTGCTACGGCCCCCAGTTGGAACGCTACGAGGCCTTGTTCGCTCCGGAGCAGCTCCTGCTGATCAAGGCGGAGGATCTCTTCGACCGGCCGGAGCTGGTGTGGCCACGGCTGCTGGGTTTCCTGGGCCTCGACCCATCCCCCTTGCCGGAGCGGCTGCCTCGGCACAATGCGGGCGCCGGCGAGGCCGGACAGGTGCCGCAGGAGCTGCGACGCCAGTTGCGGCGTCAGCTGGAGCCGACCTACGACCAGATGGCCCGGCGCTACGGCATAACCTGGCCATGACCGGCGCCATGGTGCAGCACCTTGATGCAGTTCCACCGATGACATCCAGCCTGCCGCCCAGCGGGGCTGAAGGGGTGGCCGAGCTGGGTCATCGCCGGTATGTCGGCGGGCTGTGGGAGGAGATCGGCCAGCTGCAGTTCGATTTCCTGCTGGCTCAGGGGCTGCAGCCGTCGCATGTGCTGCTCGATATCGCCTGTGGGGCGTTGCGGCTGGGCGTGAAGGTGATCCCCTACCTGGAGCCGGAGCACTACCTGGGCATGGAGAAGGAGGCTGCCCTGCTTCAGGCCGGACTGGAGCAGGAACTGACAGCGGCGGTGCGCCACCAGAAGCGGCCCCAGCTGCTGCAGGGTGCCGATTTCAGCTTTGAACGCTTCGGGCGACGGGTGGATCGGGCGATGGCCCAGTCGCTGTTCACCCATCTGCCGCCGGCCGCGATCGAGCAGTGCCTGCAACGCCTGCGGCCCTGCCTGCAGCCGGATGGGGTCTTCTACGCCACCTACTTCGAGGTGCAGCAGGAGCAGCGCAACCCCACCGAAGCCCACGACCACGGCTTCTTCGCTTACACGAAGCAGCAGATGGAGGGTTTTGGTGAGGCCCATGGCTACCGGGCCGAATACATCGGCGCCTGGAACCATCCCCGTGATCAGGTGATGGTGGCCTACCGCCCGGCGCCATGACAACGACGGGGCCGTCGCCCCTGCCCCAGAGCCCCACGCACCAGCTGGAGGCCTATCGCATCGCCATCTTCAAGGCCCACTGCAGCGTGGTGCTGGGCACCCACCTCGAGCCCTGGGCTCGCGCCCTGGCCAGCCAGCGGCAGCCGAGCGGTCCCCAGGATCCACACCTGCGGGCTGTGATCGTGGACGATCGCCCCACGCCGCTGTTGCGGATGACGGTGCTCAACACCTTGTTGATGGGGCGCCAACGCTGGGGAGTGACGCTCTACACGGCGCCCGCGTCTCTGGAGCGCAGTCGTGCGCTGTTCGCCGACCTGGCAGCGTGGGTGTCGGTGGTCGGGCTGCGGGTGGGAGAGGCCGACCACTTCGACTGGCTGGCCTACAACCGGCTGCTGAAGACGGCCGCGTTCTGGGCCCAGCTCCCCGCCCCGAAGCTGCTCCTGTTTCAGACCGACACGTTGCTGATCGAGCCACCTGATCCTGCCGTCTTTGCCTATGGCTATGTGGGATCCCCCTGGGCCAAGGGCCGCCATGTGAGCCAGGCTTTCCCCCGCTACGGCGCCGATCTGGAGCCTCTGCCGCCCGTCTGGCTAACCCGCCGCTTCTGCAACACGGTGCCTGAGGGGATGAGCAATGGCAACGGTGGCCTCTCGGTGCGGGATCGCCAGCTGATGGTGCGCATCTGCCAGGCCGAAGCAGCGGCATCGCCGCCGGAGGAACCGGAGGACATCTTCTTCGCACGGCACCTGGCACGCCATGACCCCACTCCACCACCACCAACGGTGGTGGAGCGTTTCAGCTGTGAGACGGCCTATCACGCCAGTGCCGGCGCCCATGCCGCCTGGCGCTACCTGACAGCTGCGGAGGTGGCGGAGATGTATGAGCGCCACCTCAAACAGGTGCTGGCACTCACCTGCGCGCCGATATCCTGATCTGGCCGAAGAACATATTGAAAACCAGGCCTTAGTTGCACTCTCTATTGATAGTTTCGGCAAACGCGGGCGAGGCTGACTCCAGCCGTGAAAGACACCGAAGTCATGGAAGAGCCAACCCCATGAAGCGTTCCATTCTTCACGACGAACCTGAAGGGAATACCTGTGGCATTGATTGGCGCCACGATCCGGCGCAGCAGTGGAAAGCCAGGGTATTGCGCCCATATTGGGCCTTGGTGCTGGCGATGATCTCCGCCGGCAGGACAACAACGCCATGGCGGAGTTTCTGCATGTGGTTGATCCAGCGGAAGCCATGCTGCTCCGCTGCCAGGCCATAGATCCCGGGGGCGATCGGATCGCGGTGCCAGCTGCCATCGGGCTCCAGGAAAGGGCGGCTCTCGTAGTAGGCCAGGCAGGAGCGCAGGAAGGGGTGCCCGGCAACCGCGCCCAGCACCGCCGCCTGCAGGCCGATGCCGGGTGGCGGTCCCTGGTGGCGAACGCCTGGCCGCCGGTTGCCATCAGCATCCAGCCAGGCGGCGCCGTTCCCGGCGGCAAAAGCCAGGGGATTGAACTCCACCGCCGTGAACGCCTCGTAGCCCAGCAGGGGCTCCAGGGAACGCACGGCCAGCACATCCGCATCGAAATACACCCCCCCATGCTGACCAAGAAGCCAGAGCCGCAGCACATCGGAGGCAAAGGCCCACTGCCTCAGCGCGATCGCCTGCTGGGCGAAGAGGGGCAGGGCGCTCTGATCAAAATCGGCCAACGACCAGTGCCGGATCTGGAAGTCAGGCATCACCTGCTGCCACGACGCGATACAGCGGCGCATGAGCTCTGGCCTGGGCTCATCACTGAGCCAGAGGTAATGAAGGATTCGGGGAATCACCAGACCGGCCTGCTCAGGAGTCTGCCGATGGTATGGAGCTCCCGAGTGCCTGGTGGACCTGCGTGATCACACCGTCCCAGTCGCCGGGGCTGGGCTGACGGAACAGCCGGGCGCTGGGGTACCAGGGCGTATGCGTTCCCTCATTGCCCCACCACCAGAAGAACGATTGCGGAGCGGGCAACAGCATCCAGGTGGGCTTGCCGAGGGCGCAGGCCAGATGGGCCGTGGCGGTGCTGATCGTGATCACAAGATCGCAGCTGGCAATCCAGGCGGCCAGGGCTTCCAGATCGTGGAAGAAATCGGCGTCCGGACGGTGAATCCCCAGACGTTCAAGCCCCTCAGCCTCCCCTGGCTCCAGGGCCCCATGCTGGAGGCTGATCCACTGGGTGTCGGCCTGGCCGGTCAGTGGTTCAAAACTGGCCAGGGGGATGGACTTCGGTCCGGCATAGATCGATCCCACGCTGCGCCAGCAGAACCCCACCCGGCTCGTGTGGGTGGGGTGGGGCAGGCAGGCGCGCACCCGGGCCAGGTCGCTCTCCGCCCCTGGCCGCAGGAATGGACTGCGGCGGCGCAGCCAGGAAGCCTGGTCGAAGCCGCTGTGCAGACCGAGGCTGCCAAGCGGCAGGGCGGCGGTGATGTCGAGGCCCGCCAGGGAGTCCCCCTGGCTGATCACAGGCACACCGGGGAAGCTCCGCTGAACCAGCCGTTGGAGGCGGGCTGAGACCTCCAGCACCAGAGGCTGCCCCTGGGCGATCAAATCGCGCACCAGGCTGAGGAAGAGGATTTCCTCGCCGATCCCCTGCTCCCGCCAGATCAGCAGGGAGCCTGCAAGGGGGTGCTGGTCCACCTGCCCCTGCCAGCGGGGCAGGTGCTGATGCCGCTGGTGGGAGATCATCTGGGGAGCCAGCCAGCGGGTCTCGTAGTCGCGCCAGGTCGATGGCGTCCAGTCGCCGGCGAACAGGTCGAGAACGGCCCGGTTGAAGCGCCAGATCTCACGCTCGGGGTCGTCCTCCGGCATCAGGTTCCGGCCCCGCTCCACGCTCTCCTTCGCGGCCACCAGATCGCCACGCGAACGCTGCAGCTCGCTGCGCAGCAGGTGCGCCTTGGCCTGACTGGGATCACGCTGCATCACCGTGTCCAGCAGACCCTGGGCGGCGTCAAGATCGTCTTCGGCGAGGCGCACGCTGGTGAGCACCAGCAGGGAGGGGATGTGGCTGGGATCGACCGTCAGGGCCCGTTCCACCATGGCCAGGGCAGTGGTCCTGTTCTTGAGCTCCAACAGCAACAGGGCCAGGAGATGGAGGCTTTCCAGGTGGGCTGGATCGTGCTCCAGCCCCTGCTCCAGCACCTCCCGGGCCTGGTCCAGGGCACCGCGATCACGCAGCAGATTGGCCAGATTGACGCGGACATTGCTGAAACCAGGCTGTTTGCGGATCGCCTCGCCGTAAAGCGCCATGGCCTCCTCGCGGCGTCCATCGGCCTTGAGCAGGGCACCCAGGTTGGAGAGCAGGGTGGGGTGGCGGTTCGTGGCCTGCAGTGCTGCCCTGTAGCCCGCTTCTGCGGCGGCGGTATCCCCACGGCGGTGGGCGGCGATCGCCGCATGCACCAACGCATCGACCGAGCGCGTGGGTCGCTGCCGGCCGGTGGCCCCGGGGGTGGGGCGGCCTCCGAATCCACCGGCTTTGGCCATGGCAGGAACTCCTGGGTAGCGAGGAAAGACAGGGCGGGACCAAGCCCGATTCAGCCCACCGCGCGGCTGGCCACCAGCGACATGAGCGCCAGCTGGCGAGACAGGCACGGCTTGAGGCTGTAGTCGGCCAGAACGGTGGCACGGGCGGCGGCGCCGAGGCGCTCGGCCAGGGGACGATTGGCCAGCAGCTCGGCCACGCTGGCGGCGAGCTCGGCGGGAGAGAAGAAATCCACCAGCAGGCCGTTGTGACCGTGGCGGATCACCTCCTGCACCGGTGCGGTCGCCGACCCCACCACGGCGGCAGCGCAGGACATCGCCTCGAGCAGGCTCCAGCTCAGCACGAAGGGATAGGTGAGATAGACATGGGCGGCACTCAGCTGCAGCAGTGGAATGAACTGCTTGTACGGCAGATGGCCGCTGAAATGCACCCGGCTCGGATCGAACTGGCCCTCGATCTCGGCGAGAAAGCGATCTTTCCATTCCCCTTCCTGGCAGACGGCGCCATAGCTCACCCCCTCGGTACGGCCCACGATCACCAGCCGGGCCTCAGGCGCCAGCCGCTGCAGCTCCGGGATGGCCCGGATCATGGTGTGGCAGCCGCGATAGGGCTCAAGACACCGGTTCACAAAGGTCACGATCGGCTCGCCCTGACGCAGGGTGGTGCCGTCGGGAAGGGTCAGGGGCGGAGCATCGGCGCGGGGTCTCGCATGGTGGGTGTCGATGCCGTCGTGGATCACGCTCAACCTTGAGCGCCAGGCGGGTGGGAAGCTGCTGCGCTGGAAGGCGGTGGGTGTGACGCTCCAGTTGCTGATCTCGAGATTGAGCAACAGGTTGGCCGTTTTCATGCGGATGCGGGCGCAATCCTGCCAGCTGGGGATGCCCTGAAGTTCGGGATCAAAGTCATAGTCGAAACCATGGGCCTGGTAGAAGAATTCCTGATAGGTGAGGATCGGCGCTTCCGGCCAGAGATCCCGCAGAAAGAGCATTTCGCCCCAGCCGGGGTGACCGCAGATCAGATCCGGGCTGAAGCCCTGTTCGCGTAAACGATGGGCTGCGGTGGCGCAGGCCTCACCCCGGATGGTCTTGGTCTCCACATCCTGCACCCAGGGCTGCAGATCTGTAGCGCTGGCGCGCCGAATGCCATAGCGCACATGGGTGACACCGGCGGGGATCGGTTCGCTGGGCTCCTCGATCGCCAGGGCCACCAAGCGGTTCCCCCCCGCCTTGGCCAGTGCGCGCACGATGTGGCGGTACTGGCCGGGGAAGTTCTGATGAACGAAGAGGATGTTCAAGGGGCTGGAGGTGGCGGAACCTAAAATCGTGGTGCTCAGTGTGCCGCATGAACAGGATGGCCAGGCCTTGTGGCGTGCGTGTTGCCATCCCCCACTATTTCGATGATCGTGGCAGCGAGCAAGGCTATGGATCGCGGAACGGGAAACGGCTGAGCCGTTCTCTGGCCCTGGCTCGCTGTCTGGGATCGGTGCTGGGGCTGGCACGGTCTGAACGGGAAAGCGTGCTCGACATCGCCGGGCGGGGCCTGCGCACCACAGCGGAGCCGGTGTATCCAACCCAGCGCCTGGCTGGGATTGCAATCGAATGCCATGTGTTCGTGACCGGCGACGCCTGGCTTGAGGAGGTGCTGACCTGCTTCAGCGACCGTCTGCATGTTCATCGCCTCGACCTGGAGGATCCACGCGACCTGCCGGCGGCGGCGCGACAGCACCTGCTGGAGCGGGATCCAGTGGCTGATCTGAGCCTGTACCTGGAGGATGACCTGGTGATCCAGGATCCGGATTACCTCGACAAGCTGCTCTGGTGCGCCCAGCTCACGGAGCAGCGGGTGGTGCTGATGCCGCACCGCTACGAGCTGCGGTCCAGGCTGGGCCTGGGCCGCCTGTTCGTCGATGGTCCTCTCGATTGGTCGACCCTGGTGGCGGCGAATCCGACGCTGGCCCGGCACCGTCCGCAGGCGAATGTGGCCGAAGCCTGCTGGAGAAACGGTGAGATGCTGCACTTCGATCGCGCCAGCAATCCCCATGCCGGCAGTTTTGCCCTGAGCCGGCCGCAGCTGCAGCAGCTGCGCCAGCAAGCAGACCTGCCCCGGGACGGCTTTGTGGGCCCCCTGGAAACCGTGGCCACCTATACGGTGCTGCAACATTTCGAGGTCTGGAAACCAGCCTGGAACTGCCGGCAGTTCCTGACGATCGAACACGGCTATCCCAGCTTTCTGGGCTATACGAGCCATCTGCCCAACCTGGGCACAATCGGCTGAATCGACCACCAAGCCTTGACACGAAACGAAGAGCAAGCCAATCACGACAAAGCCCCTCCAAAGGAGGGGCGAGAGAACATTCTAAAAACTCTGCAACCCGCAGAGTGAATGGAAATTAGATGAAGTTTGCCTGGGAGAAGGTGGTGGTGAATGCCACATTTTTAAGCACAACCAGGTTATTAGTAAACCCATCAAGAGGATTGAAATCTTCGTCCTGGGCAACGCCAATCAGAACATCGCTGCCACTAAAGCTGAACGTGAAGTTATCCAGATCGGCATTATAAGAACCCCGAATAGCGTAGTTCTCACCAACAGCAAAGTTGCTTGACAAGACGCCCGTTCCACCATCGAAACTGGTAAGCACTGCGTCAGGATTGAAGATGTTAAAATTATTGGCAATCACATTTGTACCGGCCCCTGCATCCCAATCGGTGATGATGTCAACCGCATCGTTGCCGCTGAATTCAACGCCAACGGTATAGACATTGCCGCCAACTAACACACTGACAAAACTACCGTCGTCAGTCTCGAACTCGTTGTAACGGAACTGGTTGCTGCCGGTGCCACCGGAGAGGATGTCACCATCTTCACCACCCACGAGGATGTCGTTCAAGTCACCACCGAAGATGGTGTCGACTCCAAGGCCACCAAACAAGCTGTCGGCACCATCACCACCGACGATATAGTCGCCATAGTCAAAAGAGTCGCGATAATCGCCATCCTCGCCACCATGAATATAATCCAGTTCACTAAGATCCAGCAGCTCCTTAGCAATCTTCATGACAGGGAAGATTTGCCGATCTCCAACGATGTAATCGTTGCCCGCATCACCGAAAAGCCGATCACTACCGATGCCGCCATGGATAACATCATTGCCATTACCACCGAAGATCAGAAGGCCCGATTCGGAATCTTCGGCAAAGATGCTGTCATCACCATCGCCACCTTCCACAACAGATCCAGCGAAGGAGCCGTCGATATCCAGCTCGATGGTGTCGTTGCCCAGGTTGCCACCGATCACGGTGTTATTGACATTGTCGTTAAAGCCGGAATCGACCGTGACAACGTCATCGCCTTGGCCACCAAAGATAGACGATCCGTTAATGTTGACTGAACCATAGTCGCTATTAACATAGACAAAGTCTCCACCCATGTTGCCATTCAGAAGGGTGCTCTGGATGGGGCCAACATAGAGTTGGTCGTCGCCTTGACCACCATTGATCGTGGAGGCGATGGCAGCAATCCCGAGCTGATTGTTGCCGATCACATCATCGCCCATATTGCCGCTGATCAGGCCAGCAGACCAGACATTCCCAGAGAAGATCGAGACTTTTCTGTTGAAGGCGATGAAGGTGCTGGAGTCACCGGCAACAATATTTTGCGTGATCAGATCATTGCCTTGACCACCGCGAATGGTGGAGAGATTCTGACTACCCTCGAAGGCGATGAAGTCATTACCAGCCTCGCCATTAGCCTCAAAGTTGGTCGAGCCGTTGGGAAGATCAAAGATGACGATCGAATCAGCCCCTTCCGTACCTTGGAAGGTCTTGATTAGGTAGCAAGCTCCGTCAGCGCCCTTCCAGCACCTAGACTAATACGCATGTACCGGTCAGGATCGCTATGGCCATGAATCGGATCCAGTTCCAGCCGAGTCTTTCTCTGCCTCAGTTCA